>CASEGX010000091.1 GCA_949287505.1 uncultured Spirochaetales bacterium
CGATTACCGTAGCAATCGCAGCTCCTTTCACGCCCATGCCGAATGCGAAGATGAATACGGGATCGAGGATGATGTTCGTAATGGCTCCCAGGGACTGGGTGATCATAGGGTGTATAGAGTCCCCTGTTGCCTGCATGATTCTCTCAGCTGTTATGTCAACGAAGATTCCAAATGAGAAAATGAGACAAATGGATGCGTAATCCACAGAAAGCTGCAGCAGCTCAGGATCGTCCGTGAAAATGGACAGGAACGGGCGTGTGCCGAAGATGCCGAATAGCGCGAAGGCAAGCCATGTCAGTATTGCAAGAAAGAATCCGTTGTCGGCAGCGGCTTCAGCTTCCTGATGTCTTTTCTCTCCAAGCTTTCTTGCAAGGTACGAATTTACACCGACGGCTGTACCTATACCGAATGCAATCATCAGATTCTGAAGAGGGTATGCCAGAGAGACTGCCGTAAGTGATGCTTCGGAGACCCTGGCAACGAAGATGCTGTCTACGACGTTGTACAGAGCCTGTATGAGCATTGAGAGCATCAATGGAAGCGAGAGCTTTGCAATCAGCTTCGGGATTGATTCGTATCCCATTATGTTTTCGTGGGTTTCATTATTCATAGCGATAAAGAGTATTAGAGAAAAGCAATTATTTATGCAAGCAATATATTTATGTTATCATCGTGCTATGAGAAGGGGCGCATTGCTATTCATGTTTTCACTGTCTGCAGTCCTTCATGCAGCTGCATTTGAGGATATCGCGGCCAATGCCGAGGCTGTCAGTTATCAGGCAGAAAAGGCAGAACTGAGATACGAATCCGGCCTTATTGCCTTAGAGCAGTCCGGTCTTGACGACAGAACAGATTATTCTGTCTCGTTCCGCCTCGATCCGGTGGATGGGGATGGAGAAGTGATCAATGTGTCTGATCTCACATTCTCTGTCACACTTCCCGATGATGACACTACATTCTCCGCCTCCGTTCCTTTTGCTGTGAGGTATGATGCAGAGGGTGCTCTTATTTCTCCCTCTCTTTCTGCAAGGCATGTTTTTGACTGGGGAAGGGATGATGAGACGCTGAAAGAGCTCCAGACTGAGTCATCACGGCTTTCCGTGAACCGTGAGTATTCCTCTGATATGCTTTCACTTCGGCTCAGCGTCATAGATTCCATTTCCGCGATACTGTCAAATGAGAAAAGCATAAGGGAGGAAGAAGAGACATTACGGGATCTTCAGCGCATTCTTTCCTCTGATCTTGAGCTCGGGAACATAACAAAGGATTCGCTTCTGTACCAGGAAAGCATGCTTGGCGTGAAGCGGTCTGAAGACAGGCTTGGGATTCTGCAGGATGAGCGCGAGGAACTCCTTAAAAGATTCTCGTCCCTTTGCGGTCTTCCATGGGATGGTGTTACAGACATACCTTTCCCGTCTTTTCCTGATATCATGGCTGCAGAGACCTCTTCGGAGCTTGAGGAGGCTGATATCTATGCTCGTATTGCTGAGGAGGAGTATCTTCTTGAGCTTTCACGTCAGAATCCGGAGAGGCTGAGTGTCGGGATTTCCGCTGACAGCTATAAATATCTCGGACGCGGACTGGCCATAAACCCCTTGAATGAGAATGACAGTGTCAGTGTGCTTGGAGAGCTCGGATGGGAGAGCCGGTCATGGGATCTTTCTTTGTCGGGAGGCGTCATCCTCGATGATGATTATTCTGCCTCTCCTGTTCTTTCAGTAAGCGGGACATGGCACAGTGATGCAGCATCTGAAAGCGACGCGCTTACTCTCCGTTCCTTGCAGAACACTGCAGAGATGAGACGGGGTGAGTATCTGGATATGAGGCGTTCTTTCGAGGAGACCGGCAGGGAGCTCTGGAACAGAATCATATCGTGGAGACGGAATTTCGCGGAGGTGGAAGCTGAGATAGAGTATCAGACAGCTCTTCTGGATAATGCAAGGCTCAGGTATGAGCGTGGCCTGATTCCAGAGGAGGATCTGCATGATGCCAGCTTTGAACTTGATAACCTGATGATAGATCGTTCTGTCCTTCTTCTTGAAGGACTGTCACTTGAGACGGAAATTGATATGCAGATTCTCTGAGGAAAACAATGGATGACAGAAGTCTTATAGAAGAGCGTAACCGTAAGAAAAGAAGAAAACGCAGGAAGACGTTGATCATTGTTGCTGTGATTGTCCTTATCGCAGCATTCTTGTTGTATCGTGTCCTCTCTGCCGAGGAGACAGTTGAGGAAGCTCTTCCTGTTATGAGGGAAGCCAGGGTCACAAGGAATACATACACGCAGATCATAGATGTGTCAGGGTATGTTGAACCCTATGATACACAGGAGACGAAATTCAGGTCGACAGGTGCTGTGACTGGCGTTTTCGTGAAAGAAGGCGATAAGGTGAAAAAGGGTGACATCCTGGCATCCATTGACAACACCCAGCAGCTTGCCTCGCTTCAGGATATACGCGACCAGATAGAAGAGGCTGAGATAGCCGGATCCGAGCGTGAGCTTGCTCTTCTGCGGCTCAGGGAGACGAGCGCGGAGAATTCACTGGATTATACAAATCTTTATGCGGCTTTCGATGGAGAGGTCGCTTCTGTGGATGTCGCTGAAGAAGATTACTTTGAAGCAGGGGATTCTGTGATAACAATCGTTGACAGGTCAAAACTCAAGGCTACAGTCGAGATTGATGAGATTGACATGCAGTATGTAAGGCTGGGGCAGGAAGCCGATCTTGTGTTTGAGTCCCGCCCTGATATCACAGTGAAGGCTGTTGTCTCATACATTCCCATGCTTGGACGTTATACAAGTCAGGGAATCGGTGTCGCTGATGTCGAGCTTCTGATAGAGAATCCACCGGAAGGAATAATGCCTGGTTTCACGTTCGAGGGTACGCTGGCAGCAGAAGAGGAGGTTGAGATGCTTCTTATTCCTCAGAATGCCATAACCCGTGGCCGCGGAGGTTCCCAGAGCGTGGATGTGAAGAGGGAAGATGGAAGTATTGAGACAGTAAGCATCCGTACGGAGTATCTTGGAGAGGGCCTTGCAGAGCTTCTTTCCGGAGATCTTGAGGAAGGGGATGTGCTTGTGTATGAGACAAGAAGCCAGCTTGGAGGTTTTGTATTCTGATGGGTGCAGTAATCGAGCTTGAGCATGTCAGCCGCTGTTATGTGCTTGGTGATACCGTCGTGAGGGCACTGGATGATGTCTCTCTTGCAATTGAGGATAAATCATTCACGGCAATCATGGGGCCATCCGGATCTGGCAAATCAACGCTTATGTCGCTCATCGGATGTCTGGATGTTCCGACTTCTGGGGTAATCCGCATAGATGGAGAGGAAATCGGGGGGCTGAGCGAGGATGATTTGGCGTATATACGCAATCGTAAAATCGGCTTTGTCTTTCAGCATTTCTCGCTTCTTCCCAAGCTTTCTGCTTTGGATAATGCCGCATTGCCGTTGCTGTATGCAGGAGTGCCACTGCGCGAAAGACGGGAGAGAGCGGAGAAGATGCTCCGGCGTGTCGGACTTGGAGATAGGATGAAGCACCGTCCGTCAGAGCTTTCAGGGGGACAGAAACAGAGGGTGGCAATTGCCCGTGCACTTGTAAACAATCCTTCGATTCTTCTTGCAGATGAGCCTACTGGTGCCCTTGATTCCGTAACAGGACATGAGGTGATGGAACTCTTTCACGCGCTTCATGAAGAAGGCCATACGATAGTTTTCGTCACACACGACAGGAATCTTGCTTCTGAGTGTGAGAGGATCATTCCGATAAAAGACGGGAGGGTTGCCGATGCTGCTGAGTGAGAACATAAGAATGGCAATCGCATCCCTCTTTGGCAACAGGCTCAGGACTTTCCTGTCACTTCTTGGCATCATGATAGGAGTCGCATCCGTTGTTACGATTCTGAATCTCGGCCAGAGTGCCTCCGAGAGCATAAGTGCTTCGTTTGAATCCGGAGGTCTTGATACTGTCAGCATCATGCCCCGTGGTTCTGCCAGAGAGACAATGGTGTTTTCCGAGGAGTTCTCCTATCGTCTCATGGATGAGGTTGATGGCATAAAGGAAGTCCTCCCTATGGTCTCCTCCGGCGCGAATGTACGTAACGGTCAGGAAATTGTGGAAAGTGTCATCGTGCAGGGGGTAACATCCGGGTTTTTCCCTTCCTCATCGCTCTCGCTCTCTTCAGGTTCCTTTTTCACTGCTGTTGATAACATAAACAGGCGTCAGGTCATAGTTCTTGGTTCAGAGCTTGCAGATGAGCTCTTTCCTTCTGGTGAAGCTGTCGGACACTATGTATCCGTGTTCCGTAATCAGGCCAAGAGCTTCCTTGTTGTCGGTGTTCTGGAAGAGCGCGATGCAACGATGGGCACAAGTTACAATGATTCGGCATTCATGCCATATAACACATATGTGCAGCGTTTCAGGAGAACGAGCCAGGTCGGTACATATATTGTCAAAGTGGAAGAGGGAGCAGATTCAATTGCGGTGGCTGAGGATATCGAGGAATATCTGAATGAAATCGTGGGTTCTGATTATTTCCGTCTTTTCAGTCCCGCGACAATCAAGGAGATGGCAGATTCTGTCACGGGTGTTTTCTCTTCATTTCTGGCTGCTATTGCTGCCATATCACTCCTGGTTGGTGGAAGCGGGATCATGAACATAATGCTTGTGTCCGTTGTCGAGAGTACAGGTGAAATCGGTATAAGGAAGGCCCTTGGGGCTGCTCCTAAAGCCATAAGATCGCAATTCCTCGTTGAATCTGTAACGCTTTCGGTGACTGGAGGGATAATAGGGATTATCCTGGGAAGCCTCATGAGCAGCGCGGCTGTTCATATCGCAGGTTGGGAACTGCACATTTCTTCTGCAGCAATCCTCATTTCCCTTATTTTCTCTCTGGCAATCGGTGTATTCTTTGGCTGGTATCCGGCGGCAAAAGCTGCGAAGCTTGAACCGATGGAAGCCCTTGCCCGGGACTGAGGCATTGCCAATTGTATGGAAAAGTCCTTAATATCATGGCGGAGGAAATAATGATAGTTTCGAAATTCGGTGGAAGCAGTGTAGCTGATGCGGAACAGATCAAGAAGGTGAAAGCTATTCTTGAAAGCGATGAGAGACGTATGATTGCAGTTGTCTCTGCGCCTGGAAAGAGAACAAGCGATGATGAGAAGATCACGGATCTGCTCTATAAATGTAACAGCCTTGTACAGAAAGGGCTTACATGCCGTCCTGTTTTCAATGAGATATCGAAGCGCTTTGTACAGATTGCCCAGAAGCTGAAGATTGATGATGTCAGGCTTTCGGAACGTCTTGATGATATCCGCTGCAATATAGATGCCGGCCGTGGTGCAGATTATACAGCTTCGAGAGGGGAGTATCTTTCAGCTCTGATCATCAGCGAGTTCCTCGGATGGGAATTTCTGGATGCAGAGGATGTAATAGTAATCAATCAGGATTCTACCGTGAATGAAGCAACATACAAGCGTCTTCAGGAGCGTCTTGAGGAAGGAAAGCGCTATGTCATTCCAGGTTTCTATGGGGAGACAGAGCGGGGAGTCATAAAGACATTCACGCGTGGTGGTTCTGATATCACAGGCTCGATAGTCTCCCGCGCCGTCAATGCAGAGCTTTATGAGAACTGGACAGATGTTTCCGGAGTATATAGAGCTGATCCACGTATTGTTCCAGATGCTGCTGTGAATACCGAGCTCTCATATAAGGAAGTCAGAGAGCTTTCCGATGTCGGTGCAACGGTTTTCCATGAAGAGGCCATTGCTCCTATTTACAACTACGGTATTCCTATTGTTGTCAAGAATACAAACAGGCCGGAAGATCCGGGCACGAGAATTGTTCCTGAATCAAATGATTTCGGGGCAACAGCAGTTTCTGCCCGTGGAGGATTGTCTCGTATAAAGCTCAGAAAGCTTATGCTCTTCAAGAAGTATGGAGTACGTCATGCGCTTCTTACAATGCTCCATGTTTTTGGCATAAGACCTTGCTATTCTCTTTTCGGCATAGATAGTATCGTATGGTTCTTTGACTCAAAGATGGCCAGTGACAGTGTCTGCCAGGCAATGTGCGAGCGTCTGACAAAGGAGTTTGGCCTTGATTCGATTGAAGTCGATCACGGTCATGCGATTCTTGGTGTCGTCGGTGACGGAATGGATTCCTCCGATGCCTATCTTGAAGCAGCTTCTGCTCTGAAGGAGAATGGCATAAAGACCACGTTCGTGAATTACGGAGCTTCGGATTCTTCTGTTCTTTTCGGTATCAAAGAGGAACAGGCAGCAGATGCTGTGAAGGCTGTTTATAAGAAGCTTTTCTGATTTTATAGTTAGTTGCAGTGGCTGTAAGAGCAAATGCTTTTGCAGCCATTTTTTTTGCATAAAAAAAGATGCAGCCTTGCGACTGCATCCGAATATATCTTCCAATCCTTAGCGGATCGTTACCTCTGTATCGAGATCGAAGAACTTTGCCTTTTCCATGTTGACTACGAGAGCTACTGCCTCATCCGGCTCAGGAATGACGGTTGGATCAATCTTTCCGACAACCTTTGCCTTTGATGTGGATACATAGACCTGAGTCTCTGATCCGAGTGGCTCAACAACGGAGACGTGACCGTTGATAGTCTTTCCATCAATAGGAGTATGAGAGAACTCTACATCCTCTGGTCTGATGCCGAATGTAACGTCCTTTCCGATATACGGTGCAAGGATCTTTGCCTGCTGTGGTGTAACCTCAAGGCGGAATGTTCCTTCATCTGCGTATACCTTGTCTCCTTCCTTCTTGATGTTGACTACGAGGAAGTTCATAGGTGGTGATCCGATGAATCCAGCAACAAACTTGTTGTCAGGCTCATTGTAAAGCTCCATTGGGCCTCCGATCTGCTGGATGACACCAAGCTTCATGACGACAATCTTGTCAGCCATTGTAAGAGCTTCAACCTGGTCATGTGTAACGTAGATCATTGTTGCCTTGAGTCTGTTGTGAAGACCTGAAATCTCAGCTCTCATCTGGACTCTGAGCTTTGCATCGAGGTTTGAAAGTGGCTCGTCAAAGAGGAAGACCTTTGGCTTTCTAACGATAGCACGACCTACAGCAACACGCTGTCTCTGACCACCGGAAAGAGCCTTTGGCTTTCTGTCGAGAAGCATCTCGATATCAAGAATCTTTGCAGCTTCCTTAACGCGCTGATCGATCTGATCCTTCGGGAACTTTCTGATCTTGAGACCAAATGCCATGTTGTCATAGACAGTCATGTGAGGATAGAGAGCATAGTTCTGGAATACCATTGCGATGTCTCTGTCCTTTGGAGGAACGTCGTTCATAAGCTTTCCGTCGATGTAGAGCTCGCCAGAGGAGATGTCCTCAAGACCAGCAACCATTCTGAGTGTTGTGGACTTTCCACAGCCGGAAGGACCTACGAGAACAACGAATTCCTGATCCTTGATATCGATGTTGACGTTGTCTACAGCCTTTACGCCACCATCGTATATCTTGCAGATATTCTTAAGTAATACTTCTGCCATTCATTGCTCCTTTTCTTTCGATAGCTCTATGGTAAGAGACCGGATGCACACAAGTAAAGGAAAATTTACGTTGAATAACACCTTTTTTGCTATTAAAATGGCGTAAAACCGCTGTTTGTTGACTAAATAAATGAAAATGGTCAAAAAGAGGATTTATGCCGAAGATCTACTCTGAACTTGAGAAGAATAATATCCGCAGGGCGCTCAGGCGCGAGGCCGGCAGGTGTCTTGCACTCTATGGGGTCAGAAAGACTACTGTGGATGAACTTGTGCATCGCGTGGATATACCGAAGGGAACTTTCTATCTCTTCTATGATTCCAAGGAATCACTTTTCTTTGATCTTCTGAAGAGCTTTGCTGATGAGGTTGAGAATGAATATCTGGCAATGCTGCAGGAAATAGATGAGAACCATATAGTCACAAGCCTGACGGACATTTTCTATACCATACTGATGAAATTCTATAATGAGGGTCTGTACCGTTTTCTCGATGGCGCGGAGCTTGAGCTTGTCATGCGTAAGCTCCCTGAAAACTATCTTCCGGATCTTTCCGAGCGGATGTCATCTGTGATTCATTCACTCTTCTCATATTTCTATATAGATGATGAGGGGGATATAAAATCGTTTGAAGCGGGGTATGAGGCACTGCTTTATCTGCTTCTTTCCGCAGACAGGCTAGAAGACAAGGAAAAAGCCCTCAGACTTCTGGTAAGAGGGCTTGTCCTTCAGATGGTTGAATGATCTTATGCTTCTTCGCTGTCTTTTTTGTCCTTGCTTTCATCCTCAGCTGGAGGCTCTGCCTTTTTGACAATGGCTTCCTCGATTCTTCTGTCTTCAATCTTCGTGACATGTATGTCGAGTCCGTTGATTGTTACATCGAGCGTTGTTCCATCCTCCGGTATCTGTGAAAGCGTTGAAAGCACCATTCCGCCTATTGTGTCATAATCCTCATTCTCCTCGAGCTCTATTCCAGTCTCGTCGGAGAAGTCACTGAGGCTCAGTGATCCGCTGACCTTCCATTCATTATCATTGATTTTCTGGATCTCCGTTTCTTCCTGCGGGTCGAACTCGTCATAGATGTTTCCGACAATCTCTTCCAGAAGGTCTTCCAGTGTCACTATTCCCACTGTCTGGCCATATTCATCGACGACAATTGCAAGATGCGTCTTCTTTTCCTGCATGTCAGAGAAAAGCTTGTCTGCATGAATCGAATCAGGAACCATGTATGCAGGGCGAAGGAGTTCCTTTATGCTCTTGTGCTCGCCTGAATTCAGGTTGATAAGGAACTCTCTTGCGCTGAGGATGCCGAGTATATCGTTGATATCCTCTCCATAGACAGGGAATCTTGAAAGTCCGGAATCCTTGATCGTGTCGAGTATTTCATTGTCCGGAGTATCAATCTGGATAGCTACCACATCCGGCTCTCTTGTCATTATCTCACTGACATTTATGTCGTTGAACTCGAAAACATTCTGGATCCATTCCTTTTCATCTTCCTCAATTGATCCTGATTCGCCTCCGGCATCGACCATCAGCTTGATATCATCCTCGGTGATTGCATCCTTATCCCCGTCTTCCTTGAGGCGGATTATTCTCAAGATGAGGTTCGTTGTCGCAGACAGAAGCCAGACTGCCGGTTTCATGATCTTTGCTGTCGCAGAGATGACTCCTGAAGAGAATTTGGCGACTTCGAATGCTTTCTGCTGTGCGATTCTCTTTGGAACCAGCTCGCCGAATATGAGGGTGAAGAACGATATGATGAGCGTAATGATGATAACGGATATCGTTCCGGAAAGACCCTCCGAAAGCCCGAGATTGATAAAAAGCGGTGAAATGTACTGTGCGAGATTATCGGCAGCGAAAGCTGAGCCGAGGAATCCCGCAAGCGTTATTCCTATCTGGATTGTGGAAAGGAATCCTGAAGGATTTTCCGCCATTCTCAGAAGACGAGGAGCGTATTTATCCCCATCATCTGCAAGCTTCTTGAGCTTCGTGGTGTTCAAAGAGATGACTGCAATCTCCGTTGCTGCGAAGAATGCGTTGATTGCTATAAGAATTATCTGCAGTAGAATCTGCTGTGCTAATGACATTTTTTGCTCCTTTTTGTCTGATAGTCCGTTTCGTTCAGGTCATCCATCAGAGGAGGAGCTTAATCTGTATACCGTATAAATGCGGAGGCACTTCCGGTTCTTCTTTTCTTAAATTACTGCCAGGGCCATCGTCCACTTGCTGTTTATTTCCTTTGCACCACCCGGTGCGATGTGAATTAACTCTAATGATATTAAAGTCTTTGCATGGTCGTCAATATCAGGAAGAGGCTATATTCTTATTCCGTTTTCCTTCCCATATGACATATATGAGGGTATAGAGCGCCATGATTCCGGAAACCGTTGGTGCGATTATGCCAAGTCGTCCGAGATCTGCCCCAAAGCATCTGCTGAAAATCCATACCATCGGAATACGGAGGAAAACAGCGCCGAATGTGCAGCTGATCATTGTCCATACCGTTTTCTGCCTGCCGTTGAGGTATCCGTTGAGTGTGAATACCAGAGCTGTCATCATATAGTCATAGCTCGCACTTCTGAAATATGGAATGCCTTCTTTGATGACTGCCGCATCCGATGTGAATGCACCTATCATTGTCTCCGGTGATATCTGTGCCCATAGCCAGAACAGGAATGAGATCCCGAGCGCAAAGGATAGGGCGAGCCAGAGCGATGTCCTTGCGCGTCTGGTCTTGCCGCGGCCTATGTTCTGTGCAGTGATGGCTGCAAGCGCATTTGCCATGGATGTTGCGCTGAGCATGGCAAACACATCATATTTGGCTCCGATGCCGACAACTGCAGCTCCATAGACTCCGGCACTGTTCATCATCATCGTCAGGTAGAGAAATGATATGCGGACTGCAAGTTCCTGAAATGAAATCGGGGCACCGACAGCTGCAAGCTTTCTTACTATCTCTCCATCGGGTCTGAAGGATGAGAGACGGAAATCAAAGATGAAATCCCTTGTTTTAAGGTAGATTATGGAGATCAGCATGCTCAATGCCTGGGATATGACTGTTGCAAGGGCCACACCGGCAACTCCCATTCCTAGCAATCCTGTGAGAAGATAATCCAGTGCGATGTTAAGTGCACAGGCTATCCCGATGAAGATCATGGGACGGGTAGAGTCTCCATAGCCACGGAGTATTGCAGATATGGCGTTATAAAGACATATGAAGATATTGCCTAGTGTGCATATCGTGACATATGTCATTGTCTCATCAAAAGATTCAGCAGGTGTTTTCAAGGCTGTGAGAATGCTTTTGTTGAAAACGAGCATCAAAGCGGTTATCACAAGAGCCGCTATCGAGAAGACGGTGAGCGTTGTTCCTATAGTCTTCTTGATTTTTTCCTGATTTCTCTCTCCGGTGAATGATCCGATGAGTATAGTAGAGCCAAGCGTGAGGCCGGTCATGATACTTGTCACAATCTGCGTCACCTGGGTTCCTGTCGAAACTGCAGCAACCGATTCTGCTGCACAGAACTGGCCGACGACGAAGAGATCTACAGCTCCATATAGTGATTGAAGTATATTTGCAGCGAGGAAAGGCAATGCAAACTGGAAAAGTGTCTTCACTACCGATCCTTCTGATAAATCCATTGGTTTCATACCTGATATGACCACAGGAGAAAACAACTGGTCAATAATTTATTAAGGCAAAATTATCAATCCATAGTCGGATTTATAGATATTCATATTTTGTTTTATAAAACAATTGTGTAATAATGTGCTATCCTCAAAAAGAAAAGGCCCCGCAATCAGGAGCCTTTAAAGCGACTGAGGGGAATCGGACCCCCTTCTTATGCTTGGGAAGCATAGGTAATAACCATTATACGACAGTCGCATTCGATGGAAGTAGAATATACGCTTTTCTCTATAAGCGCAAGCTGCTTCAGGAGGTGGGTATGAATGAGAATGAGAGAAATGAGCACTATAAAGTCATGACGGAAACACCTGTGCCGCGGCTTATTGGGCGGCTTGCTGTTCCGACCATAATAAGCATGCTTGTCTCCTCCATCTATAATACAGCTGACACATTCTTCGTCTCCCAGCTTGGAACAAGTGCCGCAGGCGCTGTCGGAATCGTATTCTCGATTATGGCAATAATCCAGGCTATCGGATTCACAATCGGAATGGGAGCGGGAAATATTCTCTCAAGACAGCTTGGCGCGAGAAAAGATGAAGAAGCAACGGTGACTGCAAGTTCCGGGTTTTTCCTTGCAGTTGTTCTCTCGCTTCTTTTATCAATATTCGGCATAGCATTCCAGCCGCAGCTCATGAGACTTCTGGGTGCAACTGAAACGATTCTCCCATACGCTGAGGCTTATGCCACATATATTTTCATCGGCTGCCCGGTTATGTGCTGCTCTTTTGTAATGAACAATTATCTCAGGGCAGAGGGGAAGGCTTTCTATGGAATGGTCGGTATTACGATAGGAGGACTGCTGAATATCGTACTCGATCCTATCTTCATTTTCACTTTCGGTTTCGGTACTGCAGGGGCAGCTATGGCAACGGCCCTTTCCCAGCTCATCTCATTCATAATACTCCTTTCATTCTTTATCATGGGAAAGAGCAGTGTAAGGATAAGCATCAGGAAAATATCATTCAGTCCAGTTTCCTATCTGCGTATCATATACATAGGACTCCCGACGCTTGCACGGCAGGGGCTTGCAAGTATAGCGACAGTTGCCTTGAATGTTGCTGCTGCAGCATTCGGGGATGCCGCAGTCGCTGCAATGAGCATTTCCGGTCGTATAACGATGTTCGCGTTCTCCGCAATGCTGGGTTTCGGTCAGGGGTACCAGCCTGTTGCCTCATTCAATTATGGTGCGAAAAAATATAGCAGAGTGAGGGAAGCTACTAGATTCACTGCTATTACAGGTACCATCATCATGCTTTTCATGTCCCTTCTCTGCTTTGTGTTTGCAGGCGTGATAATAGCAAGCTTCCGTGGTGACGATGCACAGGTCATGGAAATGGGAATAAAGGCACTGAGGTTCCAGATGCTTCTGATGCCGTTTACAGGACTTGTCACTGCAACCAACATGGGCTTGCAGTCAACAGGAAGAGCTGCACCGGCAACGGTATTGTCAATGGCGCGCCAGGGCATATTCTTTATTCCTCTCATTCTCATTCTTCCCGGGCTCATGGGAATGGACGGTGTCATTGCTGCCCAGCCGCTAAGCGATGCTCTTTCCTTTGTCCTTGCTGTTTTCCTCTTTCACTCATTCATGAAAGACCTTATGGCAAAGGAGAAGGTAAGTTAGGCTTACATAATGGTTTTGCCATCTTATAAATGATTGTAATGTAATGAAGTGTGATAAGTAAGGTCTCCTTATATATTCTTTTTCCAATTCAACGGAAATAAATTGTTCCTCGTGATATAATCGTTGTATGGAAATTAAGAAAATCAAAGGCGTTGTGAAAGATTACGCATGGGGAAATAGTGATTTCATTCCTTCTCTTATAGGAGGTGCGACAGGTGGTCCACAGGCTGAGCTGTGGCTTGGAACACATCCGTCAGGGGATGCAGCTGTTGTCGGGGGAGGCCATCTTTCAGAGCTTGTGCATGATGACAGAAAGATCCTTGGAGATAAGCAATGGGAGAAATACAATGGCAGGCTTCCCTTGCTGATGAAGGTTCTTGCCATCGCCAAACCGCTTTCCTTGCAGTGCCATCCTAACAAGGCTCAGGCTGAAGCCGGATGGAAGAGGGAAGAAGCACAGAGAGCGAAAGGTGAAGCTGTCTCCTACCAGGACGATAATGAGAAATGCGAGATGATTCTTGCACTCTCCCCGATAACCGCTCTCTGCGGTTTCCGGGATATAGAGGTAATGAAAGCGGATCTTGCAGCTGTTGTTCCTTCTGCTTTTGGACGTGTTCTCAGAGGCCTTGCCACGGATATAGAGAACCTATTTATGTCTCTTTTCTCTCTTCCTGATGAAGAGAAGAAGGCGATACTTGATGAGCTGAGGGCATCGCTTTCATCTTCTTCGGATCCATCCTGGGATGGACTCTTCCTTACGAGAAGCGGAATATCCAGAGAGTGTCTTACGGAATATCCTGATGATATCGGATGTCTTTTCCCGTTCCTGATGAATGTCGTGCATCTCCAGGTAGGGGAGGCTATGCCGATTACTCCGGGCACGCTACATGCGTATGTTTTCGGTAATGGCATTGAGGTCATGAATGATTCTGACAATGTTCTCCGTGGCGGTCTTACGAAAAAGAGGATGGATCTTCCGGAGCTGAGAAGCATCATGATTTTCAAATCCCTGAATGTTGCAAAATGCACTTCATCGAAAGATGGATTTGGCAGAACCGTATTCTCTTCACCGTCTCCAGCCTTCCGCCTCCTCTCTGTTTCTTCAGGAACATATGAGATCAAAGATGATCCTGTTGCAATCATACTCGTAACAGAGGGATGTGCTAGGTTTTCTGTAAAAGGTGAGAGCCTTATGCTTGAGAAGGGCGAGGCTGCTGTAATACCTGCAGGTCTTGAATATACGATGTCCATACGTGGTGTTGCTTATATATCGGAGGTTCCGGATGCTTAACAGAAGGCGCATCGATCTGATTCTTGAGCGCGAGATTATTGAGGCAATGGGCTGTACTGAGCCTGCAGCGGCAGCTCTTGCAGGGGCAAAGGCTGCAGAGCTTTTTGGTATGAAACCTGAATCCGGAGTTGCCATTGTCTCTCCTAATATGATGAAGAATGCCATGGGAGTCTCGATTCCTAATTCGACTTTGCATGGCATAAGGGCTGCAGTTTCCCTTGGAATTGCCATACATGATTCCTCTTCTGGCCTTTCCGTTCTTTCTACCGTTACTGATAAGGAAAGAGCAGAGGCTATGGTGTTTCCTCTCGAGGTCCAGATCGATGAATCAGCGCCTTCTCTTTATGTAAAGGTAATTGTCTCCGGTTCGGGGCATTCTGCCTCTGCTGTGATTTCCGGCGAACATGACCGATTCACATCCCTTGAGCTCGATGGCCGTAAGCTTCCCGAGGTTCCGATGTTCTTTCCTGAATGCAAGTCATTTTCCGAGGATGATTTTCTGGCAACTTTGACTGTGAATGATGTGATGGAATATGCTTCTTCACTCTCTCCTGTGATTGTCAGCCTGCTTACAAAGGCTGTCGATGAGAATACTGCGATAAGCAAAGCAGGCATGAACGAGGATTGGGGGCTTTCTGTCGGGCGCATTATGAACAGGGCATCCTCAGATCCTTCATGCCTTGATGATGCAATGAGAAAAGCTGCTGCTGCAGCTGCAGCAGGCTCCGATGCCAGAATGGCGGGATCTGTGCTTCCGGTTATGATAAATTCCGGTTCTGGAAATCAGGGAATAACGGTTACCGTTCCGGTTGCTGTTGTTGCTGATTATCTTGGCAAAAGTCACGATGAAATGATTTCTGCTGTCGCTATAAGCGAGCTTGTAGGTATCATCCTCACAAGCCATAAGGACAGGCTTTCAGCGCTTTGCGGTGCATTCACTGCCTCAATAGGAACAGCCTGTGCATATGCATACCTTCTTGGAGGAGATGAAAAAATCCTGGATGCCACGATAAACAATATGGTGGGAAATCTTTCAGGCATAATCTGTGATGGTGCTAAAGATACATGTGCATTGAAAATCTATTCTTCTCTGATTGCTGCATCTGTGGCCGTAGAGCTTGCTCTTAACGGTAAAAGAGCAGGAGGAGAGGCCGGTATTGTAGGAGATGATTCGCTTTCTTCCATCAATCATCTTACAAGAATATCCCATGAAGGAATGGAACAGACAAATCGTACAATACTCCAGATAATGCTCGAAAAAGGCAAATGAAATACATAGCACTGGATTTTGAAACAGCCTCTTCGTCCATGGACAGCGCATGCTCTGTGGGACTTGTCAGAATGGATGAGGAAGGTTTTGTCGAGGATGAGTTCTATTCCCTTATCTGCCCGAAGAATCCGGAATTTGATCCGCGGTGTTTCTCTGTGCACCATCTTGATCCTCTTTCAGTGCTTGCAGCACCATCGATTGAGGCAATATGGCCGGAGATGAGGGATTTCATTGCTGACCGTCCTCTTGTTGCCCATAATGCATTCTTTGATATAACAGTTCTCCGCACTTCGCTTTCTTCCTGGGGGCTTGAGCCTGTGCACAATCCTTATTATTGTACGCTTTCACTCTCGAGAAAGCTCTGGAAAGGACGCCGGTCATACAGGCTTCCGGTTCTTGCGGAGGATATGGGGTGGGAGTATGAGGCACATAATGCCCTTGATGACAGCCGTATCTGCGGACGTCTTTTCTCACGTCTGTGTGGCAGTGCACTCTATGATGATGAGACGGCGAAGCGTTTTTTCCAGAGGGTATATCGCGATGGAAGCTATCCGAAATACGTCTAAAGCGCAGACATCAGGCCGGTTTTGACTGCAAATAATGGATATAGGTATACGCACCACAGCCCAAGCATGAAGTAGGTTGCGAATGATGTGAAAGCTTCTGGTGCTGGAATGAACGATATGAGAACCACGATCACGAGTGTGAGTATAACACCGATGATGAATCTTACGATCTTTTTACCAATACTCCCTTCTTCAGGCGCCGAGCCGACAGTTTTCCGCTCAAGATAGAAGCCCAGGAAGATGGATCCGGTGATTGTCGCAGTTGACATGAGATCATCAAAAGCAACGGTATCGATATCCGTTGTCGCCAGAAGCACTGCAAGCACCATTGCCGTTATCGTTGCCAGGAGGCCATATATGAATGTGATTATCAGAAAGAGCCTTTTCCGTTCGTACAGCCTTAGCATCAGATATGTTATTCCGAAGCCGGAGACGAGCCCTATAATGGTACCTGTGATAACATCAAGAGGCCAGTGTACTCCAAGAACCAGACGGGAAACCGGTACCAGGATTATCGGGATTATGAATAGTACAGTTGCCCATTTTTTCCATATGGTTGTGATCAGCGCTGAGTAGAATGCGCCAGATGTCGTGCTATGCCCGGAGGGGAAGGAATAGCCTGTTGCAGTGCTTAGCCTTCCTCCTTTGATTTTATCCGGATGCACCTGGAAGGGGCGTGGAAGACGGAAGATAGCCTTCAGGGTCTGTGATACAAGGAGTGCTGTCATCAAAGATGCTGCAATCGCAAATGCCTTTTTCCGGCTCACACACCAGATGAGAATCATCATGATAAGGAGAGGGACTGCTATTTCTCCTAGCATTGATACTATTTCTGCCGTTTTTTCCACCAGGGGAGTTCTGAATCTCTGAAAGAAAAGCATTATATCAAGCTGCATTTTTGTTCTCCTTTCTTCCTGTTATGAACATCAGGACAGCCATTGATATTATGATAGCGTACCCGATGAAACTATAGGCATCTGGTAGCTGGGAGAATACAATCCAGCCGAAAAGAGCGGAGAAGATGACCTGTGAGTAATCATAGACGGATATCTCTTTAGCTGGTGCGTATCTGTAAGCTGCCGTGATGGAAAACTGACCGCCGGCAGCGGCAAGTCCTGCCATGAGGAGCACTGCAAGCTGTACCGGTGAAATCGGATGGTAATCGAAAATCAGGAATGGCAGTGTCACGAGACAGGAGAATGCAGAGAAGAACAGGACCACAAGAGATCCGTTGACTCCTTTTTTCCCTAATGCTCTTACACATGTATAAGCGCTTCCCGCTCCAAGCCCTCCGACAAAACCGATTATCGATGATAGCAGATCAGCATTCTGAAATGTCGGTTTTATGACAAAAAGTGACCCGATGAACGCTCCGATGACTATCATGAATGTCCTGAACGAAAGTTTTTCCTTCAGAAACAGATAGGAAAAGATCAGCGTAAAGAACGGTGACATCTTATTCAGCATGGTTGCATCTGAAAGAATAAGATGGTCTACCGCATAGAAGTTACAAAGAATCCCGACAGTTCCAAGGACTGACCGGAGAATCAGAAGCGGCAGATTCTTTTTGTCCAGCGTTATCTCAGATCTTGTTTTTATGATTATTGCAAGAGCTGCAATGGCCGCAATCAGATTGCGGAAAAAGCTTTTCTCGATGGAAGGCAGATCTCCTGCGAGTCTCACAAAGAGATTCATCATTGCGAAACAGAATGCGGAGGACAGAATGCAGAGAATTCCTTTAGCACGTTGGTCCATGGGTGTATTCTAGCAGATTGGCAGGACTCGGAAAACAATGCTGCATATTCAGAAATTGAACCAATGTTTCGTTTTTGGCTCCAAAATTCAATTTATACTTGAAACTATTGATTTTACAGATAAAATAAAACCTAATGAACGAGTGTTTCACCAAACACTCACATAAAAAACATTTTAGCTTCGTTTTCCACAAAGGAGGAATTCATGAAGAAGTTTGCTGTGCTGCTTCTTGTTGCAGCAGCTATGATGATGCCACTTTTCGCTAGTGGTAGTCAGGAAAGCGGTCAGGTTGTTCTCACTCTGTCCGAGGTACACGCAGAAGGATATCCTACAACACTTGCAGATTATGAGTTTGCACGCCTTGTAGAAGAGAGAACAGAGGGAAGAATCAAGATTGATGTCTATTCCGGCGGAACACTTTATGGTGAAGAGACTGGCTCAATCGAAGCTCTTCAGATTGGAGACCTTGCATTTGCTCGTGTATCTGCATCCCCAGTTGCTTCTTATGTTCCAGCACTCAACGTTATCCAGCTTCCTTACCTCTATCGCGATGGCGATCACATGTGGCAGGTTCTCAATGGTGAAATCGGACAGCAGATGCTTGCAGATATCCAGGCATCAGGATCTGGCCTCGTAGGTCTTTGCTACTACGATGCAGGTGCTAGAAACTTCTACACAACTACACCTGTAAACTCTGTAGAGGATATGGCAGGACTCAAGATCAGACTCCAGAACAACCCGATGATGGTTGAGATGGTTCAGCTTCTTGGCGGTAACGGCGTTACAGGTATCGGACCTAACGATGTTTACTCAGCTATCCAGCAGGGAACAATCGATGGCGCAGAGAACAACTGGCCTACATATGAGTCAATGGGCGACTATCAGGTAGCTCCATACTTCGTACTCGATGGTCATACAAGAGTTCCTGAGATCCTCCTTGCTTCTGAGGCTGTTCTCAATACTCTTGATCCGGCAGATGTCGAGATCATCAAAGAGTGTGCAAAAGAGACACAGGCTTATGAGATCGAGCAGTGGGCACTCCGCGAGCAGTCTTCTGAAGAGAAGGTCACATCTGAGGGTGTTGTCGTTGCAGAGCTCACACCGGAGCAGATTGCAGAATTCCAGGAAAGAATGCAGCCTCTCTATGCAAAATATGGTGCTGGCTACGAGGATATCATTGCTGAAATCCAGAATACTGGACTTTGAGTTTTTGATTAATTCCAAACGGGGAGTATTGTGCTCCCCGTTTTAGAGTTTATAGGGAGGCGGACTATGTCCGGATCATCAGGTTTCAGAAACTGGCTTGTCA
>CASEGX010000092.1 GCA_949287505.1 uncultured Spirochaetales bacterium
ATCAATATTATTGATACTCCGGGCCACGTGGACTTCACTATTGAGGTTGAAAGGTCACTCCGCGTTCTTGATGGAGCTATTCTTGTTCTCTGCTCAGTCGGTGGCGTTCAGTCCCAGTCTATTACAGTTGACCGCCAGATGAAGAGATACCATGTTCCCCGTATCGCATTCGTCAACAAATGCGACAGAACTGGTGCTAATCCGTATAGAGTAAAGGATCAGCTTGTTGAGAAGCTTGGTCTTAATGCAGTTCTCATGCAGATTCCTATCGGACTTGAAGACAGACTCCAGGGTGTTGTCGATCTTGTCGAGATGAAGGCATATTACTTCGACACCGGAGCTGATGGACTTCAGGAAAGAGTCGAGGAGATTCCAGAGGAGCTTATGGCTGAGGCTCAGGCAAAGAGAGAGGAACTTCTCGATGCGGCTTCAATGTTCTCCGATGAGCTTATGGAAGCAATCCTTGAGGACAGCGTAACTCCTGAGATGATCAAGGCAGCTGTCAGAAAGGGAACAATCGGACTCCAGCTCTGCCCTGTATTCATGGGTTCAGCTTACAAGAACAAGGGTATCCAGCCGCTTCTTGATGGCGTCATTGATTATCTTCCGAATCCGACAGAGGTTGAGAACGTTGCTCTCGATCTTGATAACAACGAGAAGGAAGTCGTTCTCAAGTCAGATGAGAATGCAAAGCCTGTGATTCTCGCATTCAAGCTTGAGGATGGTCAGTTCGGACAGCTTACATATATCAGAATCTATCAGGGCAAGATAAAGAAGGGCGACACTCTCCTCAATACAAGAACGAAGAAGAAGTTCAATGTCGGAAGACTTGTAAAGATGCATGCTTCTGCAATGGAGGATATCTCTGAGGCAGGATGCGGTGAGATCGCAGCTCTCTTCGGTATCGACTGTGCATCAGGTGATACATTCTGCGATCCTTCACTGAACTACTCAATGACAAGTATGTTTGTTCCTAATCCTGTTATCTCACTTGCCATCAAGCCTGTTGACAAGAAGGCTGCTGATAACATGGCAAAGGCCCTCAACCGCTTCACAAAGGAAGACCCGACATTCCAGACATATGTCGATCCTGAGTCCAACCAGACAATCATCAGGGGAATGGGCGAGCTCCATCTTGATGTCTATATCGAGAGAATGAAGAGAGAGTACAAGGCAGAGGTCGAGGTAGGTCAGCCAGAGGTTGCTTATAGAGAGGCCATCAGTCAGAGAGCAGACTTCAACTTCACACACAAGAAGCAGACAGGTGGTTCTGGTCAGTATGCACGTGTTGCCGGTTATATTGAGCCGATCGTGCAGACAGATCCTGATGAGCCAGCAAAGGATTATGAGTTCGTAAACGAGGTAAAGGGCGGTGCTATTCCTACAGAGTACATCCCATCCTGCGACAAGGGCTTCCAGACAGCTATGAAGAAGGGAACACAGGTTGGCTTCCCTGTAATCGGAGTACGCTGTGTCGTAAACGATGGACAGTGGCATCCAGTTGACTCCTCTGATATGGCATTCCAGACAGCTGCCATCGGAGCCTTCAGAGAGGCTTTCGAGAAGGCAAAGCCGGTTATCCTTGAACCTATCATGAAGGTGGAGGTTAACGGACCATCTGAATTCCAGGGCAATATCTTCGGTTCCATCAACCAGAGAAGAGGTATGATTGTCTCCTCCACAGAGGACAACAACCAGTGCCAGGTCATTGCAGAGGTTCCTCTTTCAGAGATGTTCGGATACTCAACAGTCCTCAGATCCCTCACACAGGGTAAGGCAGAGTTCACAATGGAAGTTGAGAAGTATGGTCGTGTACCACAGTCAGTTTCCGATGAGCTCAAGAAAGAGTATCAGGAGAAGAAGAAGGCTCAGGCAAAGTAATCTGGGAATTCTCTCCGTCTCAAGTCCCGGTCCCTCAGGATCGGGATTTTCTATTCTCATCGCTTGCTGTAATGCAAACAGCAGAAGGATTTATCACAAGTAATTTCCTTTTCCGGGACAATGCCACGCATATTCGTTCATTTTTTTGTGTTTTTCCGTTATTGCCATGTTATAATTCCTTTAACAACGGAGGTGCAGAAATGGATATCAAGGAACTTAACAGCGTAAGTCCGCTTCGCGTCTTCGAGGAAGCCATCAATGGAGGACTCGGACGCGGCAATCTCGGTGTCATTGTATCAAGACACGGAATCGGCAAGACTGCATGTCTTGTTCATCTTGCAACTGATAAGCTTTTCAAGGGAGAGAGCGTTATCCATGTTTCATTCTCGGGCAACGTCGAGCATGTCATAAACTGGTATAAGGAGGTGTTCAGAGAAATATCTGAAATGCAGTCTCTCGATGATGCTGCAATGATCTATAATGCAATCCTGGCAAACCGTGTTGTTATGAATTTCTCTCAGGAGCAGGTTCCTGTTGAAAAGATTCTTTCCTCTCTGGAGAGTCTCATCAATCAGGGCTCATTCAAGGCAGACTGTGTGCTTTTTGATGGATATAAGCTCACTGTTGCAGATGAGGAAGATATCGTAAAAATCAAGGAATTTGCCAAGAAGATGAATATAGAGGTATGGTTCTCTGTCTCACCTGTACGCCCTGATGTGGTTTACGATGAGAACGGCGTTCCGAATACACTCGTCAAATACTATGATCTTATTGATGTCCTTATAGCACTCCGCTATGACGAAAAGATTGATAAGGTTGTCATGACTGTCGTACGCTCGCATCATGCGAATGTTCCAAAGCCAATGCAGGTGACCCTCGATCCAAGGACAATGCTCATTTCCAAATAAAACATAGGGCCGGCTTCATGCCGGCCTTATTCAATCAGGACGACAGCTTCAGCACTTACTGCCTTTCCTTCTCCGACAGGGCCGAGTCCCTCTGCTGTCTTTGCCTTGACGGATATTCTGTCAGCAGATATTCCCATTATGTCTGCAAGACGCTCTCTGATGCTCTGTATATAAGGACGGAGCTTTGGACGCTCAAGGGACACTGTTGTATCTACATTTGCGATGCGGCAGCGCGTTTCTTCAATTACCCGGGAAAGCATCAAGGCGCTATCCATGCCTTCTGTTTTTGTGGAACTATCTGGAAACCAGACGCCAATATCACCGAGTGCTAAAGCTCCGAGAAGTGCATCAATGATGGCATGAATGAGCACATCACCATCTGAATGAGCAGCTTCGCCCCTGTCAGAGGGTATTGTCACTCCTCCTATTACGAGTCGTCTTCCTTCTTCAAGGCGGTGGATATCATTTCCGATTCCCACTCTCATCCCAGCTGTCTCCTTGCTGTAAAAGCTCTCTCATCCTCTTTGAGGCTTCTGCGCTCTTCCTGCCTTCGGCTCTTGCTTTTGCATATTCCTCTGCCTGTTTCTCAGCATCTGGAATATCTGTGATATACGTGATCTTCCTGTTTTTGCTGTCCCCTCTGGATACCGTGCATGAGTATCCTGCATTTATAAAGACTGCGGCATCATCATCGGCTTCAAGGCCTGGGAACCTGTCATAAGCATCGAGTATCTCATCCCTGCGGAATATCTGAGGGGTCTGCACCGTGATAAGTGTGGAACGGTCAACATTCTCTGCAATAAGCCCGTCCTTGCCAAGCTTCTTGACAGCATCCGTGACTCGCAGGGCGGGAACGGCACCTCCTGTCACGGTTGCAGCTGCAAGCGTCCTTATTATGAGGGCTTCATCGACATAGGGCCTTGCACCATCATGGATTGCTATGTAATCGAAGGGGACTGCAAGGGTTCTCAGCCTGTCCAGAGCATTGCTGACAGACTCCTTCCTTGTCATTCCTCCTGGGACAATCAGCAAAGGGATTGCCGAGATATCTGCAAGATCTTCAAGTGCCACGATTGTCTCATCTTCCGATCCTTCAGGGCAGGTTATTATCATGGCACTCAGCCCCGGTACATTGAAAAAGGGTTTAGTGGCTTTATAAAGCACAGTGTGTCCGTCGATTGACAGATACTCCTTCTTCACGTGTTCTTTTCCATTTGCCGAAAAACGGGAAGACGCTCCCGCGGCTGTTATTATGGCTGCAAAAGGTGGTATGCTCATTTCTCGAGTTTTGCGAAGATTTTCTTCTTCATTTCCTCCGAGGCTATTCCTAGCACGGATGAGGACTCATCGACAAGAATGGAGAGCGCATTGTCATATAGTTTGCGTTCCTGAACAGGAAGTTCTTTGATTTTCGAGCGCCTGTAAAGGGAATTGACAACCTGTGCGACAGCTCCAAGGGTTCCTTGTTTCATCAGTTCCTGATTCATCAGAAGCCTCTGTTTCCAGTCAAGCCCTCTTGTCTCATGCTTTTCGGATAATGAAGATATTGCTTTTCTTGCTTCCGTTGCAGTTGCAAGATGCCTCAGCCCCAGAGCGGAGGCATTATCCACAGGCAATAGCACATCCATATCAGAGGCAGAAATCTGGACCCTGTAATACTCCTTCTCCCTTCTTGTCTCCAGGCCAAGAATGCAGCCGACTCCCTGCATGGGATACACTACGGCGTCGCCAATCTTGAAAATGGATTTTTCTGTGCTATTCATATGCAGATTCTACCATGATTTCCAGCCTTCGCATCGAAAAATCTGCAGATTGATGAAAAAATGATGAGTGAAAGGCGGATAATCCCCGTTGTTCATCCTGCCGGACAGCATAATTAATCTGACGGAATCTCTTGATTTTACACCGAGGAGAATGCAGACTCAGAAACATGGCAGATATGAATAAGAGAAAAGCAGGTGTCCTGCTTCATATAACTTCGCTTCCTTCGGATTATGGCATTGGGGACCTTGGTGACAATGCTTATAAGTTCGTTGATTCGCTCTCAGATGCAGCTGTCGGGCTCTGGCAGATGCTTCCGGTCGGTCCTACAGGTTATGGGGATAGTCCGTATGCTGCACGTTCTGCATTTGCCGGTAATGAGCTTCTGATTTCTCCGCGTCTTCTTTACCTCGATGGCTATCTTGATATAAGCGATGCGATGGATAAGGCACTGCCCTCTGAAAGGGTGGATTATGGTGAGGCAAGAGCCCTGAAAATGCCAATGCTGCGCCGAGCTGCAGAGGCATTCATGGAAAGCCGCGGGAGCGCCTATAAAGAGTATGAGGAATTCCGTCGCAAAGAGGGATGGTGGCTTGAGGATTATTCGCTTTTCCAGGTCCTGACAGATGAGTTCAACGATTCTAGGTGGTTTCTTTCATGGCCTGAGGAGCTGAAGATGAGAAAGGCCGAGGCTCTTGAGGAGAAGAGAAAGGAAAAGAAAAAGGAAATAGATGTCTATGCTGTACTCCAGTATTTCTTTTACAAGCAGTTTACTGACCTGAAAGCTTATGCAAATGAAAGAGGTATTGAGCTCATAGGAGATATCCCTATCTTCGTTGCCGGAGACTCCTCCGATGCCTGGTCGCACAGGGAACTATTGCAGATTGATGAGGAAGGTGAACAGGAAGCCTCTTCAGGTGTTCCGCCAGATGCATTCTCTGCAGATGGGCAGCTCTGGGGAAATCCTCTTTACAGATGGAGCGAGCATGAGAGAACCGGATTTAAATGGTGGATAGACAGGTTCAGGAAGAATCTGGAACTCTTTGATATCGTGCGTGTCGATCATTTCCGGGGCTTTGAGGCCTGCTGGGAGGTTCCTAAAGGTGAGACCACCGCAAAGAACGGCAAATGGGTCAAGAGTCCCGGCCAACAGCTCTTTGATGCACTCAGGAAGGAGCTTGGAGATTCTCTGCCGATTATTGCAGAGGACCTTGGGGTGATCACTCCGGAAGTGGAGGCCCTGAGAGTCAGGAACGGTTTCCCTGGAATGAAGATTCTGCAGTTTGCTTTTGCTTTCGAAAACGGCGAATGGCAGACTGGCAATGCTTATCTTCCTCATAACATCGAGAGAATGTCCGTAGCATATACCGGCACCCATGATAACAACACCACAAAGGGCTGGTATGAGGAACTTGATGATGGCATGAAAGATTACGTCAGACGTTACTTCGAATGCGGGGATGAAGAGGTTTTATGGAAGATGATCCGCTCCCTGATGGGCTCTCCTGCGCTTTTCGCCATCTTCCCGATGCAGGATATTCTTGGACTGGGAAGCGAGGCGAGGATGAATGTTCCTTCTACATGCGGCACTTCCAACTGGTCATGGAAGATGAGAAAAGAAGACCTTGCGACACCATCGCTTGAAGGTATAAAGTACTACTCACATCTTTACGGACGTGACAAGTGAATATAATCCTTCTCGAAGAGCATGAGCTGTTTCTGCCATCATCAGATGAGCGGGCAAAGCATATAAGGAAAGTCCTCCGCCTTGGAGTGGGGGACTCGTTCCGTGCTGGCGTAGTGAACGGTGAAAAAGGCACGGCTGTCATCAATGCGATGGATGAGCGTGGCATTTCTTTCTCTTTCTCCGGTGAGAAGGATGGTTCACAGCTGTATCCGCTGACGCTTATAGTCGCCCAGGTCAGACCCATATGCATGCGCCGCATACTGAGGGAAACCGTTTCCATGGGAGTCAGGAAGCTTATACTTCCTGTCTCTGATCTTGGGGAGAAAAGCTATCTTGGCGCATCGCTTTACACAGAAGGTGAGTACAGGAAGATCCTTCTTGATGGTGCGATGCAAGCAGGGGAGACCGGTGTCAGTGATGTTGTTATCACAGCGTCTCTGGAGGAAGCGATAGCTGCGGCAGATGGAGATGAGAAGATCCTTCTTGATAACAGAGAAGGGGCTCTTCCTCTCTCTTCTGCAGAACTTGAAGAGAAAAGCGTGGTTCTTGCCATCGGGCCTGAGCGTGGATGGTCAAGAAGGGAAGTTGAAGTATTTATGGCTGCAGGATACTCGCCGATGCTTCTTGGCCATCGTATTCTGCGGACTGAGACAGCTGCGGTGGGAGGAACGCTGCTTGCCCTCTCACTGATGGGCTATGTGTGAGAGAATAATCTGAAGGAGTTTGAATATGCATTGTGTAGTGCCTGAAGCCGAGGAAATCCTCGATAAGGAATATCCTGTTCTTGATCATGGATTTGTCCGTCTTGTGGATTATCTTGGTTCTGATCAGCGTATAGTTCAGAGCGCAAGAGTGAGCTATGGAGAAGGTACGAAGACGTACAGGCAGGACAAGGGCCTGATAAACTATCTCATGAGGAATGATCATACCTCTCCATTCGAGCAGGTGGTGTTCACATTCCATGTGAAAATGCCGATTTTTGTTGCCAGACAGTGGACAAGGCATCGCACGGCAAGGATGAATGAGATATCTGGCCGTTATTCAGTGATGAAAGATGAAGTGTATATCCCTGCCCCCGATTGCATAGCGCTCCAGAGCGATGACAACAAGCAGGGAAGAGCTGCAGAGCCTGTATCGGAGGAGACTGCCGAAATGGTCAGAAAGATCATGGCAGAGGATAGTGAGAGGGCCTTCGGGAATTACCATAAGCTTCTGGATATGGGTATTGCGCGTGAAATTTCACGTATTGATCTTCCTCTCTCCCTTTATACGGAGTTCTATTGGGAGATAGACCTTCACAACCTCTTCCATTTCCTCAAGCTCCGGCTTGATGGACACGCTCAGTATGAGATCAGGGAGTATGCCCTGGTAATGCTCGAGATCGTGAAAAAGGTCTGTCCTATCGCTGCAGAGGCTTTCGAGAACCATAAGCTGAAAGGCCGCAGTTTCTCTGGCCGTGAGATGGAAGCACTTCACGCAATGCTTGACGGAAAGGAATGCCCTCTGGAGAAAAGAGAGAAGGAGATCTTCCTGGAAAAGCTCAGATAAGCGAATTATCTCCCGTCAGATTCTCGATGAGGATATGTGCGATCTTATCCGTTCCTACGATGTATGAGCTGTGGCTTTCACCGGGAAGGAGAAGAAGACGGGAAGTCGGGATTGAGGATGCGATGAATTCCGTATCCTCTTTTTTTATCATGTCCTTCTCTCCCGCCATGATAAGTGATGGCACTTTGATTTTACCGAGCTGTTCTTTTGTTATATGTGGCTCTGTAGCTATCATGCGGGATTTCGCGTCATAGGTGAAGATCGAGAGCTTTGAGTATCCGATCCTGTAAAGGAATTTCAGAGCTTTGGGATTCGTGTTGGCACCACTTACGGCTATTGCTCTTATGGAATCGGGGTGGGTGAAGGCAAGCATGAGAGCTGCAATGCCTCCATCGGAAAAGCCATATACAATCGGCTTGTCCAGTTCAAGAAGCACGATGAAACGGTATACATCATCCGCAATGAGCTCATAGTGCAAAGGAGCTTTCCTTGTGCTTTCTCCATGGCATCTTGAATCGATGCGGTATACGGTGAAATGCTCTTCAAGAAGAGGAAGGGCCATCTCGAATATCGATATATCCTCTCCGCTTCCATGGAGCATGATGAGAGGCTCTCCGCTACCAGAGACTTCATAGTGCAGTCTTACTTTCCCGTTTTCAAGAAACATGTGTCATTGCTCCTTTCACTTTATCCATATAATGCTTCTTCATATCCATCTCGAATTCCCTGTCGCAGGAATATTCCCTCCCGAGGACAGGACGCCACAGAGATGGATCTTCCATGCACAGGTAGAAGAATACGCTGTCTCTGAAGGGCTTGCTGAATGATGAGAATACATGGGAGAACATCTTCTCCTTTACGCTCAGCGGGTATGAGAATTTCCCTGCCGCAGGTGTCAGATCCATTTCAAGGACCTTGCTTTCCTCTCCATTCTCCCTCAGAAGGCGGAGCACTGATTTCGTGAACGTGAGGGTGCCGATGCTTATCATGCAGATATCCATGGGAGAGAATTCTGATTCTATGATTCTGGCTATGTTCCCGTACTCTTCTTCCCAGCCACGGAAATAAACCATCGGATGAATATGGAACCCGACAAGGGAGCCATTGTCCCTTGCTCTCATCGCATTCTCAATCCTTCCTTTCAATGAGGCTGTGAGATGTTCCTCTTTCTCTATGATCGTCGGGGCGTTGAGGGACCATGTGAAAACCATGTTCCTCGGATACTTCCTGCCACTGAAGACATCGCGTGCGCTCTTGCTCTTCAGTTCAATCACTATGTCCGGATGCTGTGAGGCGAAATCAGAGAGGGCCGTAAGTGTTCCATGGTCATCTCCCAGAAGAATCGAGTCCGACGCCTGTCCTGTCCCGATGTGCCAGATGTCAGGGGAAAGCTGAAGGTTCCTGAGTTTTTCATTCAGGGCGGAAACGACATGTATTTCCTTCTCGCTGTAGAATGCCTGTACGGAACAGTATGAGCAGGAGAAAGCACACTGCTGGACAGGATCGATTGTCGTCAGCTTGCAGCACCTTGTCTTCTCCCCGTCAACAGGACATGGACAGCGCCCCGGGACGATAGGCTTGTCGACCTCGGTGGTTTTGTATTTGAGCCTTGGATGTACTGAAGGAAAGAATGACGAATAGTCTGTCTCACATGTCCTGAGTGCGTTCATGTACTGCCTCAGCTGCAGGATGTATGCTTCTCCCTTCCTTCCGTCTTTCCTCGCATCGAGCGCATTGTAATCTGCGATGCTGAAAAAAGGTTCTTCCTTCCATTGCCTGAGATCTGCCTCGTCCTTTGCGATTTCCAGTTTCTGGCTTTCTGAGAAATGATAGCGGCTGAAGAGGGTGGCAATTGATGCTCTCATGCCATCTGGAAATGATGCTAATAATTCCTGCAGTGCTGACATACGCTGATTATAGCGTTGTCAAATATGTTTGGTGAAGCTATTCTCTCTTTATGGCAGAATGCGCAAGGGATATTGCAAGAAAGCTTCCGGAGAATCCCGGATGCTACCTCATGAAGAACAAAGAAGGCACAGTTATATACGTCGGGAAGGCTAAGAACCTCAAGCGGCGTGTGAATTCATATTTTCTTCCCAACCGCAATGCAAAGACCGCTGCCCTTGTTGAGAAGATCGTGAGCATTGACTATGTCATAACTGGCAATGAGTATGAGGCTCTCATTCTTGAGAACAATCTCATCAAGAAATACAACCCTCACTACAACATCCTTTTGAAGGATGGCAAGAGCTATCCTGTGATACGTATTACAAAGGAAGCTTTTCCCCGCGTCTTCAAGACCAGACGAGTGATAAAGGACGGATCAAAATACTATGGGCCGTATCCTGATGGAATGAGACTGGAGACATACCTTGATATGGTGGAGGACAA
Organism: uncultured Spirochaetales bacterium; assembly: GCA_949287505.1. GTDB lineage: Bacteria > Spirochaetota > Spirochaetia > Sphaerochaetales > Sphaerochaetaceae > Ornithospirochaeta. The sequence continues at coordinate 10,177 of CASEGX010000092.1, forward strand.
TTATCCTCTCAGACATTGCTCCGGCCCATTGAAGATGAGAAAGACACCATGTCTTTACTACCATATACACAAGTGCTCAGGTCCTTGCATCGGAGCTGTGTCGGAAAAGGATTATGGCCAGTATATCCGGCAGATAGAGACCTTCCTTGAAGGCGATGACAGCTCAATGATCAGGAAGGTGGAGAAGGAGATGCAGGAAGCTGCCAAGGCTCTGGACTTTGAGACTGCGGCAAGGAAAAGAGATCAGATAAAAGCTCTTACCGTAATGCAGAAGAATCAGATGGTTCAGGATTTCTCTTCTGACAGCCGGGATTATGCAGCAATCGAGATGAGAAGCTATCTCTGTACAATTTCCATAATGCAGTTCCGCTCCGGCCGTCTTATCGGGAAAGCTCTTTACCGTGCAGAATGCCTTGGAGATGAGACTGAGACGCTGTTTTCATTCCTGGTACAGTATTACAGCGATGGTGATACGCTGCCGCAGGAGATTTTCGTCTCCTGTGATATCGATACAGGGCTTCTCTCCCGGTATTTCAATGATGAGCTGAAATCTCCTGTCTATATATCCGTTCCGAGGGAAGGAAAGCACTACAGGATACTGAGAATGGCTGGGGAGAATGCATCACGCGATGTTGAGAAACGCCTCAAGGAGCTTGATAACACTCCTGCGCTTGAAGTTCTGCAGAAGGAACTCGGTCTATCTGTGCTGCCACGGCACATTGAGGGCTTCGATATAGCCCAGCTTTCAGGAAAGTATACAGTTGCCTCGCTGATTGTCTTCCGCGATGGCAATCCATCGAATAAAGAGTACAGGCATTTCTCCATGAAATCCCTCGACGGGAAGATCGATGACTTCCAGTCCATGAGGGAGGCTGTGGGCAGGCGCTATCAGCGTCTGATGAACGAGGGGGCAGAGATGCCGGATCTTTTGATGGTGGATGGAGGAAAGGGGCAGGTGAGTGCCGCTCTGGACTCTCTTTCCGCACTCGGCCTGGATTTCCCCGTTGTCGGCCTGGCCAAGGAACATGAGGAGATTGTCTTTCCCGGTGACCGGGAATCCCTCCTCTTGGATCACAGCAATCCCGGGTTGCGTGTCCTGATTGCGGTCCGTGATGAATGCCATCGCTTCGCAACATCGTTCAATCAGCGTATGAGAAGCCGTGAAGCTTCCTTCTCGCTTCTCGAATCCATAGATGGAATAGGTCCCGAGCGCTCAAAGAGGATCATGAAGACATATGGATCTGTTGAAGCAATTCTCTCGCTTTCTGCCAATGAACTTGCCAAGGGGGCATCGATACCTTTGCCTGTTGCAGAACGAGTGCTTCACAAACTCAATTTTTAGAGTTTTGTCTCCAATGGCGATGAGGAGAGATCGATTTCTGTCGGCTTTCCCTTGTTGATGATGATATCTGAAATGATGGAAGAGAATATTATCCTCTGCCATTCTGTGCTGCTGTTCTTGATCTCTGCATCCTTTGCGCTGAGAAATCTTATTATCCTCTTAGTATCCTGGAGCGGGAAATTCTGAGATGCCTTTCTGAAGACTCCCTGATCCCTTCCTCTTATTCCCTTTGTGGAAAAATAGACAGGATATGGGGAGAGAGAATCTGCATTGTCGAAGGCTTCCTTTTCCGTATGGCCTTTTGACAATAGCATCTCAAAGCTTTCAAGCTGCCTGAATTTCTGCACAAGCACTGAAAAAGCCCTGACAATGGACTGCGAATCCGCATTTATGAGAGACGCGAGAATCATCTCGGCATGTTCTGTATCCAGCTCTGCAATGGCCTGGAAGAGCGTGTTTCCATCTTCTCCTCTTGTCTGCAGTGAGTATTTCTCAATATCCTCCGGAGAGATTTCCTTCTTGCTCTTCTCGTTTGCGTGGAAATAAAGGGAGAGAGATGAGACCAGGTTCTTCATCTCCTGTGTGTTGTTATCTACAGAGAAGAGTATCTCATCGATAGCCTCTTTTCCGATGCGGTAGCCTTCTTTTGCAAATTCCCTTGCAATCCAGTCGCGTTTCTGGTTGTCAAACATTTCCCAGAAGAACTGAACATCGACGTTCTTGCTGTTTAGTATTCCCTGGTTGATTCTCGATTTTGATTTCTCTGTGGAGAGGATCACGAACTCTGCATCCGTGATTCCCGATGAAAGAAAATCCAGAATGGCTTTGTCGAAGGTATCCTTCCCTGTTCTGTTCTCATATTGCTTGATGATCACGAACCTGAAGGATGAGAATAGAGATGGCTGGGAGAGTATCGCATCCAGATCCTCTCCTTTGTCATCTCCGACGAAAACCAGATGAATTTCCGCATCGGGGTGTTCTGACAGGACTCTTTTCTTCTCTTCTGCCAGCCAGTCAGCCTTCAGTCCTTCTTCAGGTCCCAGAAGTATGTAGTTCATAGCTCCTCCTGATATTCGTAAGAATTCCGGCTGTCACAAGGTTTGCCTTCATTATCTTGATTATTCCCATCGTATCATTATCCGGCCACAGTTCTGCATACCCGTTTCCGATAGGATGAAACCGCCTGAGTTCCATTGGTTCTTCCTCGTCAGTAAAAGAGGCGAGGATTATGTCATCTTTCACAGGTTCATTATCTGACTGTATCAGTATGGCCACATCTCCTGGCAGTATTCCTGCATTCCTCATCGACTCTGAAGTGACACGGAAAGAGAAGGCCGTTTCTCTTGCAATACGACGCTGTACGAATATCATGTCAGTGTATTTTCTTTCCTTCAGATCCTTCAGAGAGGGTTCGCTTGAGAAGAATGGTATCGGAGCGTTCTCCCTCTCAAGTCTCTCATTGAGGGGGAAGGAGATTGAGCGGATCTCGTTATCACCTTTTTCAAGATATCCTTTCTTCACCAGAGCAAGGACTGCATCATATGCGGCTTTATGGGAGAAGCGGAAATTATCCCCGATCTCTCGCAGTGTCGGCGATTTCCCGTTCTCAAACATGTATGATGAGATGAATGACAGGATTTCTTCCTGTCTCTCCGTCAGTGCCTTCACTGCTCGAATCTCCTCTCAAAAAGAGATTCAAGTGCGCTCATCGCTTCTTTCTCATCGACACCAGAGCATGTGCAGAGGATCTTTGTCTTATATGTCGCACCGAGGGTTATGACGCCCATGATTGACTTCGCGTTGATTTTCATATTCTCTTTCTCGAAGAATATATCGGATTTGAATGATGAGGCTGTCTTCGCTATCTCGGACGCGGGTCGGGCATGTATTCCTGCTCTGTTGAGTACTTCAAGTTCCTTACTGATCAATTCCGCTTTCTCCTTCGTATCCGACATCATCGCTGCTGAAATACATCTTTCTTGCCGCCTCGCTTTCAAGCCACTTCAGCACATTCTGGTTGAATTCCTTCGAGGAGTAGTAGCCAAGCTTCTTCAACCTCTCATTTCTGGCTGCGGTTTCAATGAGGATCGGAACATTCCGTCCTGGCCTTACCGGTATGACGATTTTCGGTATTGATATACCGAGGAATGTATCCGTAAGCGTATCTCCTATTCTGTCGTACTGCTTGCTTGAGTCCCATGCCTCAAGGAATACAGAGAGTTCGACCTGCTTTTTCTCCCTGATGGCTCCGACGCCGAAAAGGTTCGTCAGATTTATGATTCCAAGTCCTCTTATCTCCATATGGTGCGCAAGCATCGGGTTTTCGCCAGAACCAATAAGGAATGAATCCGAGATATTCTTCAGCTTCACGGTATCATCGCTTATGAGTCTGTGACCACGTTCTATAAGCTCCAGTGCAGTCTCGCTCTTGCCGACACCGCTGTCTCCTGTTATGAGTACTCCGATACCATAGACCTCTACAAGAACCCCGTGTATTGTCATCGTCGCGGCGAAAACCTCATCAAGCTGGGAATAGAGACGTCTTGAGAAATCCGATGATTCGAGTGGTGTTGAGAGTATTGCGGTCGCTTTCTTCTCCGCAAGCTCGACAAAATGCTCTGACGGGCGGTAATCCCCGATGAAGATGAAGCATGGAACATCATACTCAAACAGTTTCTCGATGTTCTCGTATTCATTTCTCTCTTCGAGCAGATCGATGTACGACTGTTCGCTTCTGCCTATAAGCTGGATACTGTTGCCGGAAAAGCTCACATAGTACCCTGCAAGGGCAAGGCCGGGGCGGGCAATCTTTGCATTCTTGATCGGACGCGAAAGCCCTGAGCGTCCTGCTATGCATGTAAGCTGGAGATGGTTATGTTCTTTAAGATCAAGATCAAGAAGATCGAGGACTGTGAATTCCTTCATAGCCCGAGTATAGCACAAAGAATGGATAGTGAACGAGTAAGAAAAGAGCCACGCTCTCTTGCGTGGCCCCTCTGAAACCTGAGAAGAATCATATCTTCATTGTTTTCTCTTTTTCCTTTTTAGCTGCAGCCTGTATCTTGTCAGCTAAGAGTTCTATTCCTTCGTACAGCTCGTATGCATCCTGTGATACCGCTTTCTCCTTCTTCCATGTGAAGTGGAGTGTGGCATCAAGATGGAAGCCGATGCCTTTGCTTTCCTTTGTTGCTACGATATCGAGATCATGCAGATAATCATCTGCAAATGAAAGCTTTTTTAGCTTCTTGTCAAGGAACTCCTTGTCTTCTTCGGTAGGTGTGAATCCGATTCCTCTGAACGTAAGATTCATAGGCTTTCCTCCTTTCTATGCTTTCTTACTCAGATTGTACTCCAGTATCAGGGAAATCACAAAAGAATATTGGATGTATTTGTGTCAACGTTGTATGAAAATGCGGAAAGTCAGGGCAATAAGTCTAGTTTGAACGGACAAAGGATGAGTCTATATCGAGTTCATGGCGGTATTTGCTCACGGTTCTTCTCGCTGCTTTTATTCCTCTCTCGGCCAGCATGTCACTGATTTTCTGATCGGAGAGAGGCTTGCCTGTCGTATTGTCCCTGATAATCTCGCTGATGATTTCCTTTACTGCGTTTCTGGAGTAATTCTCTCCATCATTTGATTCAACCTTGCTTGAGAAAAGAGCTCTGAGAGGATAGATGCCGAAATCGGTGTCTATGTATTTTGCCGCTGCAATCCTGCTTATCGTTGCCTCATGCACCCCTACCTCTGAAGCTATTTCCTGCATCGTCAGTCCCTTGAGGAATCTTGGACCTTTCAGGAAGAAATCCTTCTGCTTTTCCATGAGGACAGCACCTGTTCTCTCAAGTGTGCTTGCCCTTACTTCCAGCTGGTTTATAAGGCTTGAAGCGCTTGAGATTTTTTCCCTGACGAACTTCTCAGTTTTCTTCCCCTCTGCAGATCTGTCGCCTTTGTATTCAGCTGCCAGAGCAGTGTATTCCGGATCTATTTCAACAAGAGGTACTGCGTTTCTGTTCAGCGTCATTCTGAGAATACCATTCTCATCTTTCTTTATTGAAAGTTCCGGAACCACGTATTGATCATATTCACTGCCATATTTCCGCCCAGGGAATGGGGTAAGTGTTTTCAGGAAGGAAAACATTGCCTCGACGTCTTCTTTCTCCACTCCCAGTTCTTTCGCAACCTGAAGTGTCTTCCCGGCTTTCATCTTCTCTAACTCACTCATTACGAAGGCGGAGAACAGCTTCAGTTCACCATCTTTCATTCCTTTGCATCTTGCCTGGATGATGAGGCTTTCCCTCCAGTCTCTTGCGCCTACGCCTTCAGGTTCGAGGCTCTGGATCACTTTTACGGCCTCGGCTGCATACTTGCGCTCATCTTCTTTCAGAAGGTGCTCAGGATCCTCTGGAAAGAATCCATTCCTGTCAAGAGAGGTGATGAGGGTTTCTGCTGCATGACGTACGTTGCTGTCCATGTTCAGCATCCCGAGTTCTGCAGAAAGGTGCTCCTGCAGTGTCTCTCTGCTGCCTACCATTCCCTCCATCCAGTTCGCTTCATCCTTATCGTCTGCAAAGAACGGGGCATCATCGGCGTAGCTCTCTCTCCGGCTTGTCCTCTCTCTGTACTGATGGGCAATTGCATCGTAGGAAGCCGTGTTGTCGTGGACAATCAGGGCGGGGTTTGTCTCGGCCTCCTTCCTGATCTTTTCCCTTAGTTCCTCTGTGGAGAGAGATAGCGTCTCCATGGTCTGCAGCAGCTGCGCATTGATCTTCAGCTCCTGCTTGAGCGAGAGGTCAAGCCCCTGGGAAATCATTCGCTCTCCTTGTCAAAATCCTTGCCGAAATAGATCTCTTTTGCTTCTTCGTTGCTGAGAAGCTCTTCCTTTGTTCCGGAGACAAGAATCTCCCCATCCGAGATGATATGTGCGGTTGTGGTTATTTCCAGGGTGTCGCGGACATTGTGGTCAGTGATGAGTATCCCGATTCCTGAAGCGGCAAGGCTCCGTATTATCTGCTTGATTTCATAGACGGCTTTCGGGTCTATTCCTGCAAAAGGCTCGTCAAGAAGGAGAAATTTCGGAGAAGTTGCCAGAGAGCGTGCAATCTCTGTTCTTCTTCTTTCTCCTCCGGAGAGAGTATAGCCATACTGCTTTCTGACTTTATCGAGGCCAAAGTCGTTTATAAGCTTCTCGTGTAGTTCCTTTCTCTCTTTTTTCGTCATGTCCTTCTGCGTCTGCAGGACAAGGTCTATATTCGCATCGACTGTCAGCTTGCGGAATATGGATGGTTCCTGTGGAAGGTAGGCAAGGCCGAGCCGCGATCTTTTGTGCATCGGCAGCTTTGTTATGTTCTGTCCGTCGATGATGACCTCTCCGCCGTCAGCTTTTATGAACCCTACGATCATGTAGAATGAGGTTGTCTTTCCCGCCCCGTTCGGTCCAAGGAGGCCTGTGATGTCTCCGGATTGCATTGAGAATGTGACATTCTTCACGACATGCTTTCTGCCATAGAATTTCGAGAGATGGTTGACGACAAGCTCAGCCATTTATGGTTCCCCTTATCCTTCCATCGAGTGAGATGCTGTCAGTATCGAGATCGACACTGATCACTTCTGCTTCGTATCTGTCTCCATCCCAATCAACGGATGCTGATCCTCTGAGCTGGAGAGTGTTGTCGTTTCTTGAGAAAATGACACTCTCTGCCGAGCATCTCATGATTCCATTCTCCTCAGTGTTCTTCAGCAGCGTAACATCCTTGTCTAGCTGCAGTTTCTCATCACTGAGATTGTATTCGAGAGCAGCCCCTGTAGCCGCCACCTCGTTTTCCGTATCATTGATCTCATACCAGGATGATATGAGAATCCGTTCATTCTCCCTGTCATACCATATTGAGGATGTGCTGATTGAGATTCCTCTTGATTCATCAATGACGGATGCAGATCCTGAGCAGCTGACATATCTCCAGTCATCTCCTGACAGCGTTATGGTGTCAGCATGGATGTTCATTGATTCAACTGTGACATCAGCCCCTTCTGATAGAACCACATTCTCTCTGCCGTTGCGGAGAATGACAGAGCTTGTTCCTCCTGAGAATGTTATGCTGTCTGAGAAAAGAAAGGATGCAGAGAAAAGCATGAGCATAATAATGATGAATCTTCTCATAGCTCGAATACTCCTTCTTCAATAGTCTGGAAGGAATACATCTCCTCCCTCAGATCTCCTCTGAATCCTGTACCCCTGAATGATCCGTCCTCAGAGCTGACAGATACATCTCCATCTGCCTCTATCTCATCGTTCTCGCTGTCGAAGGTAAGGCTTTCAGCTTCTATCATCATATCACCATCGGTGGCTCTGAGTCTCACGCTTCCCGACAGCTTCATCTTCTTTGAGTCCGTGTCTATTTCCGCGTGACCTGCAGAGCCTTCGACGGATGGGTTTCCTTCCTCATCATATGATATGAAGGAGATATCCTCCACAACAGCGAGATTATCCTTGGAGTAGAGTGTCATCCTCGTGCTTTCAATATATACAGGTCTTTCTCCGCTCTGTCCAAGTGTATATGTGGAGTTTTCAAGGATTATGTCAGGTAGCTCGGCTTTCTCATGTTCCCCTTCATCTTCCGAGACGAATGAACATGATGTGAAAAGCGCTATAAGAAGGATGATGACAAGCTTTCTCAATCCAGACCTTCCTTCTTCTTTATGATCACAGGTGTATATTTCTTCTTGTTCTTGCGGAAGAAGACCGCAGAAATGATGAAGCCTGTTCCAACGCCAAGAAGGGATGTGAGAAGCTGTATACCCTGGCTGTCGGATATGGCGCTCCCGATGGCATATCCAGGAATGAACATGATGAGAGGGAATCCCAGACTCATGAATACCGTGAATAGGGTTTTCCTTGGAGGCATGTCGATTATTGCCTGATCTCCCTTTTCCAATGGGATATTGTCAGGATTGAGTACATCAAATGAAGCTTTTTTCGATGTGCAGAAGAAAGAAGCCTTGCAACCTTCGCAAAGCGATTTGTCGCATCCAGCAACCAGTCTGTCTCCTTCTTTCTTCTCAATTGTCACCGTCTGTTTCATGCTTCAGCGTTTGGCCTCTTTATTTCAACATGTTTCATTACACGTTCTATCTGGACCGCTTTCCCTGTTGTTTCATCGATGCTCACGACAGCTCCCTGGATAACACCATCATTCCAGCACTCCATGCTTCTGACAGGCAGCTGTGACCTGAGTTTCTTTATCTCCTGATCCGGATCGAACCCTCCTGCTGACATGAATGAACCTACACGTCCTATGTCCGTGATATACGCCGTGCCGTTCGCACTGACGCTCTCATCGGCAGTAAGAACCTTTGTATGCGTTCCTATGACAGCTGCCGCGCGGCCATCCAGGAAGAATTTCATCGTTTTCTTCTCCGCTGTCGTTGCTGCATGGAATATTACAACAGGAATCTCCTCGGGATTTGTCTCCTTCAGTTTCTTGAGGATGCTGTCGGCTGCGAAGAATGCATTCTGTATGTTCTGTCTTGGAAAGTTTGAGTTTCCCTGTATGTTTATGATGGCAAACTTCCTGTCTCTGATCATGACATGTCTGTATCCGTGTCCAGGGCACTGCGGCGGATAGTTTGCCGGCCGCAGAATGAAACCGGCTTTCGGGACAAACTCAACCATGTCTATCTTGTAGAAGAGCTTCTCAGCTCCTGTGATTGTATCGACTCCGAGCTTTCCAAGCTGCAGAGAATGAGCCTTTCCAAGTCCGAAGCCATTTGTCATGCCTTCGCCGTTAGCTATCGTATAGTCTATGCTGTATTCCGTCTTAAGTGCTGAGAGACCGTTCTTTATGGCTGTGATTCCAGGTCTTCCAGTCACTTCGCCGAGGAAGAGTATTCTTACCATAAAGCAGAGAATACCTGTAATCCATACAAGTTACAATCTTCAAATATATATTTCCAAAGAAACTAAAACAGGAATTCCGGCATGATAATCTCTTCTGAAAACAGAATAGAGACATATCATTCTGCAATTGTGGATTGCAGCTGGTCAACGACCTTCAGGACAAGCCTGAAGGCTTGGACGTGAGTGTTTTATCCACAGGCTCCGTTTCCGGTTTACCTATGGCACTCCATCCACTTACGGGGTGACCCGAAGGCTCCCCTGGCTGATTGACTGCAGCCTGCCCG
>CASEGX010000093.1 GCA_949287505.1 uncultured Spirochaetales bacterium
CCCGTTGATCTCCATGCCGCTGAAATCGAAATGAAGCACGGGATATGGGCGGAAGTCATAATCCGTCTTCTCTGCGATATAGAGTCCCTTGAACAGCTCTTTCTTTCCTTCAAAGAGAGAGTGAAGCATTGAGCAGAAGAGGGATTTGCCAAATCTTCTTGGTCTGGAGAGAAAGAAGAAGTTCTTTCTTAGATTCCTTACAAGGTGATAAGCGTACATGGTCTTATCCACGTAAAGGGTATCGCCGGTTCTGAATGCCTCGAAAGAAAAGAGGCTCGTAGTGATTGTCCTCATGTAATCATTATAATTGAAACTTTCCATATAAATGAATGCGCGAGGAGCGGGTGTTTTGGTCAAAATGTTTGGAAAGTTTTTCAGAATCAGTGAAAATCAGAACTTTGAGTTCGTGAAACAAAGAGTAGGTTCTTGTAATTCTATTCAGTAGAAGAGGGGGTGAGTTTCATCAGTCTGGGCCAGAAATACAGACTGCTTTGTATTTTCTCCTGCTGACATTCAGAAAATTTTGTTGAAATTTTAGCAAACTAAACATCACTATTTATGGAGATTATCCTCTTGTTGTTTATTTTTACCCATATTTTCTGAAGTTCTTGTGAAGCTAGAAAATTTAGTAAAAATATGGGTTTCAATAATTTCGAGTTTGTATTAAAGTTGAGCTTGGATGGATTTCATGAATCTCATCTTCTCCCCGACGTAATCGGACGCAGCCTCCTCTTGTAGGAGGTTTCGTTTTCACCCTATCAATTTCATTTGCAAAACATCAACAAATCTTCAGAATAATGTATATATGAACTTTTCCAGGTAAGATTCCGCATTTTTCCTTATATAATTTCTATATTTACCTGATATACATGAAATTACAGGAAGCTATTAAGCTTCAGAAAATCCTTCCAAACTGTTCAAAGTGAAAAATACCCTCCTTTCGGGCTTGAAAAAGCTTGACAATTAATCTTAGGGGGGGCTATTGTATTGGCAGATAAACTTTGGAGGAGAAGAATACGATGAAGAAGAAATCTATTCTTTTGACGTGCATCTGTGCCCTCATGGCGCTCGCTATGTTCGTAGGATGCGATAATGCACCGGTAATTCCTTCGTGGCCGACTGGTGGATTAATTTCACAGAATGTTGAAATGCTCGAAGGTCAGGTAATTCCATCTAATGCATTCAATGTTTATGCGACATATACAGATGGAGCTAAAACAATCAAGAATGTTGCTGTTACTGAGATAGGCGACAGCGCAGATGGCAAGGCTGACAATGGCGAGGCTCTGCAGTATCTTGTAGGTCTTGATTATTATGGCAATGAAGTTTATGCAAAGGGTCAGCTTTCTGCATATCCTGTAAATCGCATTGAAGTAACAGTTGCAGAAGGAACAACTCTTGTTCTTGATGAAGCTGTTGCTAAGCCAGATCTCAAAGTTACAGCATTCTATACCAACGCTGATGGAAAAGAAGCAAGCAAGCCAGTTTCTACAATTGATATCAGCGATGTTACAGCAGTTAAAGCTGACGAAGATGCAGACATGACAGCAGAGACAGTTCCAGCTACATTCACTGTAACTGCACTTGGTGTTGATTGCACTGTTGATGTTACAGTAGCGACAATTCCACCAGAGCCTGTTACAGAAATTGAATCTGCAGCATTTGTTGATGGTGTTGAGTTTGCTGCTCTTGATTACACAGGAACAGAGCTTCCAGCACTCGACAATGCAATGGTTTCTGTAAATGATGTAAATGGTGCATATGTTGATGGTCTTGAGCTTTCATTTGTTAATGCAACAACAAAGCTTCCTCTTAATGAGGATCTTGGACAGTATAACTTCATTTCATTCAAGGACATTGCAGTAAAGGTCGCACTCAATGATACAGTTGAGTATCTTAGCGTTGTTCCAGCAACTGCAACTATTTCCGTTCAGGTAAAGAATGGTATTGATGCACTTGTTATCGGTTCTGATGTTCCAGCAATTAATCCCGATGATTTTGTAGTAACTCTCAATGTTGCAGGAAATTATACAATTCTTGATCTTGAGAGTGACTCATTCAACTGGTATACAAACAATGCTGTATATGAAGGAACAACTGTTCAGAGCAGAATGGCTGTACAGGTAAGCTACATGGGAATCGTATCCAATGTCGCTGAGGTTAAGACAGTTCAGCCAGAAGCAGAGACAGTAGTAACTGGAATCGGATTTACACTCAAGGACGGCACTGTTGGACCAGCAAAGCAGATTTACACAACAGCTCCTGTATTTGATGAGAGTAATATTGAGTCTGTAACTGTTACGACAAAGAAGGGTAAGGAAGCTCCTGTTACAACAAAGGTTCCTGCTCCATATGATGGATTCACATTCGAATATTCAACTACTGAAGATTCTGTAACAGCACTTAAGGATGGTATCCAGATTACAGAAGCTACAGACATCTATGTAGTTGCAACATATGAGGATGTAACGTTTGGAGTTCCTGTAGAAACAACAAAAGCCGTAGCAACCGACATTACTCTTTCTGCTGAGTATGAGTCTGCAGTTGCATCAGGAATTACTTGGACAGTCGCAACTGTTAATGATGATGGCATTGTTGCAATTCTCAGTGATGGTGATTACACGGTCTGGTCGAATGGTGAAACAACAGGTATCACACTCCCAGAGACTGTTACAGATAAAGAACAGGGACCATTCGTTGTTACATACGGTGAGTTCCAGTCTGATCCTGTGACAATTGCAGCAGGTGATGGATATGTAACACCAGCTGAAGGTGGATTCACGGTAAGCCTCACTGCTGTTAAGCCGATGATTGGAAATCCTGTTTCTGGAAATGCAGCAGACTACTCTGTTGATGAGGATTCTTGGAATCCAACTGATACAGGTGTAACTCCAGAACCTCAGGTTTACTCAATCAGAAAGGCTGTAAGCGATCAGAAGTATGAAGCAACTTCTACGGTATACGCTAGAGTATCCTATGTTGATGCAACAGGAGAGACAAAGATCTCTGATGAGATTGAGGTAAAAATCACGGGTATTAACTGGACAGAAGAGTCTTCAATTAAACTTGTGTATAATGGTGAAGAAGCTCTGGATATAGCAGCTGGAAAGCTTTATTATGGAACAACTTACAGTGTTGCAGAGTTCGGTTTTGACGAGGAAGCCATTGTATCGCATGATAAAGATGCAACATTGGAGTATCTTGGCTATGTAGCTGGATCTTATGATGCAGAAACATCTGTTCCATCAAAAGAGGGAACAATAAGATGCGACTGGGCTGCACAGGCAACACCTATTAATTTCGTATTTAGTTATACGGATGGAACAGGAGCAGAAACTGTTAAAGTGATAACACTTAACTATGATCATGCTCCAACAAACTAAGACTTCCTTTTCGGTGGAATACTGAGAAAATCGGTAAATGATATCTGTTCCTGGCAAATGGCCAGGGGCAGGTTTCTGGGAGGTGGATATGGATAACAATACCACATCCCTCCAGAGACAAAGGATTCCAAACGATAAAAGAAAGGAATGTCTAGAGCTCTTTGAGCAGGGATACGGATATAAGAAAGCCGCTAGACTTGCTGGACTCAATGTATATACCGTTCGCGAGTATAAGCGGAGGTTTGCCTCAGGTGATAACACTTGGGTAGATCGAGGTGGAAGCAGTGCTTCTATCTGATAAGAATTTTCGGCTCAGTCAGTTTTCTGGCTGGGCCTTTGTTTTCAGGAAATGAGAGCAGAAATCGGGATTGTTACAATCTGACGCTATTGCAATTCTCAAAAGCTGTAAAATTATTTTATAGCTTTTTGGAAAAGCTGGTAAATTTCTTTATAGCTTTCATTAATTGAGCAAATATTATGTGAATGATATTGTTCAGTCATGTCATATCTTGAAGTAGCAAATTCATTTCCGCTCTATCTTATTGTGGGCGTGATTCTCTTCTTCATTGCATCCCTGTGTGTGATTTTCATCATTAAGAGCTACAGGGCAGGGCTTGCAATCGGGATGGACAGGAAGGTGCTGAGAAAGGCCATAACCTCTTCAGCATCTTTCACTGTCTTGCCATCTGTCTCAATTCTTCTTGGAGTTATCGCGCTCTCAGGAAGCCTCGGAGTTCCTGTTTCCTGGCTTCGTCTTTCAGTGATTGGAAACCTGCAGTATGAGGCCACAGTTGCTGAGATGGCTGCGGAGAGTATGGGTAAGGCTCTCGATAGTTCTGTTCTGGATCTTAATAACCTTGTTACGATTCTTGCAGTCATGACTTTCGGTATCATATGGGGATGCCTTCTTTCAATATTCACACTCAAGAAGTACTCTTCGAAGCTCTCACTTCAGAGAGATAAGGCTGAGAAGAAGAGCGGAGGAGGGTTTGCCGGCATTGCCATGACCGCGATGATGATTGGACTTTGTTCCGCTTTTGTCGGTTCATATATGGCGATGGCAATAAGAGCAACGTCGTTTATCCCATTCCTTACGGCATTGGTTTCTGCTCTGTTCATGGCGCTTTTTGAAGGCATAGCAAAGAAAACAGGATCGGAGATTCTTGACAGCTTCTCTCTTGCACTTGCGATGCTCTTCGGCATGGCAGGAAGCGTACTTATGAATATGGGAGGTGTTGTATGAAGAATGAGAACTTTGAGTATTCTGAATACATAAACAGCATCCACCGCTATGGACGCATAGGCCTTTCAATTGCGCTTCTGATGCTTTTGGCAGCACCTTTTGCTTTCTCCCTCATTACCGGTGCAGAGATACAGTGGAATGGTTTTCTCAAGGCTTCCATTGCTGTTCTGATTATCTATATTCCTTCAAGTGTCGTTGAGTACCTGATCTATGTTCCTCTTCTCGGTCCCGGTGCAAGCTATCTCGCGTTCATCACAGGAAACATCACGAATCTCAAGCTTCCCTGTGCCTTCAATGCCCGGGATATAGTAAAGGCAGAGGTCGGAACAAAGGAGAATGAGATAATATCCACACTGTCAGTAGCGACATCGTCACTTGTTACAATGGTTGTCATATTCATAGGTGTGCTGCTTCTTATTCCTCTGACTCCTGTCCTTAGCAATCCTCTTCTCAAGCCTGCCTTTGATAATGTTATTCCAGCGCTTTTCGGAGCATTGGGTTACCAGTATTTCAAGAAGAGCATCAGGCTGACGATAATTCCGCTTCTTTTCATGACGCTCCTTTGTGTCATTGTCCCATCGCTTGTCAACTCGACAAGCTTCATGATCATAGCATGCGGTGCGATAGCGATTGCCTCCGGCTTTATCTTCTACCGCAAAGGATGGATTAAATGAGACCTGAAGAAAAACTTTCAAGAATGATACAGTGCGAGACTGTAAGCTCTGTAGATAATGACAATGCCTTCAAATTCAAGGCATTCCATGAGGTGCTTGCATCTTTATTCCCGCATGTCTTCTCCACCTGCGAGATAGTGAAGTTCGGAGAGGCTCTTCTCATCCGCTGGGAAGGCTCTGATCATGATAACCCCATTGTCCTTATGAGCCATCAGGATGTGGTTGCAGCGGAAGGCGATTGGGAGGAACCGCCTTTTTCGGGAACCATCAAGGACGGGAAGGTCTGGGGAAGGGGAACTGTTGATACAAAAGGCTCTCTGATGTGTATTTTCGAAGCAGTGGAAGAGCTTATTGAGGAAGGTTTCTATCCTTCTCGTGATATCTACATATCATCCTCTGATGGAGAGGAGGTGAATGGCATGGGAGCAAGCCTTGCTGTGGATTATCTTGAGAAGAAAGGCATACGCCCATACCTTGTCCTCGATGAGGGAGGGATGATCAAGGCAGAGCCCATCAAGGGCGCTGAAGGAAGATTTGCCATGATGGGAACGCTGGAGAAGGGGACCTGCAACTTCCGGTTTGTCGCAAGGGGAAATGGAGGACATGCTTCAGCACCGGGGAAGAACACACCGCTTGTCCGTCTTGGTGCATTCATGACGGATATTGAGAAACATGATCCCTTCAAGGCGAAGATGAATGACACGACACTTGAGATGTTCACCCGTCTTGGACCGACGATGAAGGGTGGGATGGGCTTTGTTCTCCGCCATGCGCGTTTCTTTTCCCCTCTTCTTGAGAAAGTGCTTCCAAAGGTCAACCGCCTTGCAACTGCCATGATAAAGACTACCATTGCCTTCACGATGGCTAAGGGATCTGAAGGGTTGAATGTTCTGCCGGAGATGGCATATGTGACAGGAAACTGCCGTGTCATCCATCACACGGATGCAGATGAGACACTCTCTATTCTCAAGGAGAAAGCCAGGAAGTATGACATCGACGTCGATGTCATAACTTTCAACCGGGCATGTCCGACAGTTGATCACAACAGCGCATTGTTCCATCGTGTTGAGGATATCATCAGGGAGGTGTTTCCTGGTGTCATAACATGCCCTTATGCGATGACAGGCGGAACCGATGCCAAGCATTACACAAGGATCTCTGACTGTGTGATCAGATTTGCCCCTCTCGAGATCAACAACCAGCAGTATGAATCAATACATGCGCTCAATGAGAATATCGACGTGGATACTCTTCCTGCCGGAATAGAGTTTTACAAGAAGATAATCAGAGAAATCTGAGCTATCATAAGAAAGAGGTTTGCTATGGAATTGACTAAACGACAGCAGGATATCCTCGATGGAAAGGAAGGGGATGTCAAAGCAAAGGTGATGAAGACTCTCATCATGTATGGAGAGACTTTCGGATCCGAGAAAATGGTAGATATAACAGGTAAGTTCGGACACCTTGTCACAAGCTTCGGTTTGTCAGTAATGAAGCCTGTCTATGATCTTATGGATACGCTGATTGACGGAGGAGCTATTTCATCCCAGAAATTCTCCGTAGATCCCCGTCCGCTGGAGGATTGTGTTCCCAAGAATCTCATCCAGAACATATTCTTCAAGGTCATGTATTCAAAGCAGAAGGATTATGATGAGCAGCTCAGGAAGCTTGGTATCATGTCCAGCGATGCATATACATGCACATGTTACATGGAGGAAGTCGGGAACACTCCGAAGGAAGGAGATATCCTTTCCTGGGCAGAGAGCTCTGCTGTTGTCTATGCAAACAGTGTCCTTGGAGCAAGGTGTAACAGAAACAGCGGTATTCTTGATCTCTTTGGCTCGATTGTAGGCTGTGTACCGTATTTCGGTCTCCTTACAGATGATGGAAGGAAGGCAGACTGGCTTATAGAAGTACGTACTTCAAAAAGACCAGAGGCACAGCTTCTGGGATCTGCCATCGGCATGAAAGTGATGGAGAAGGTTCCATATGTCGTTGGCATGGATAAGTATTTCTCCTCTCTCGACGATGAGGCGAAAGCCTATTTCAAGGATTTCGGTGCAGCAACTGCCTCAAACGGAGCTGTGGGGCTTTTCCATATCGAGAATCTGACACCGGAGGCTGTGAAGCAGGGCAGGAGTCTTTTAAGGGATGATTATAAGACTTTTGTTATAGATGACAGCGTCCTTGAGGATGTTGAAAGAAACTATCCTGTCATCTGGAAGGATAAGAACGCGAAACCAAAGCTTGCATTCATAGGATGCCCGCATCTCTCATATGCTCAGCTGGAATCCTGGAGCGACAGAATAGATTCTTCTCTCAAGGCGAATAATCTTAAGAAGGTGTCCGTGCCGACTGTAATGACTGCAGCACCTGCCGTTATGGATAAATTCAAGGCAAGCGAGAAGGGAAGAAGACTTCTTTCCTCCGGAGTAGTCCTCAGCCATATCTGTCCTCTCATGTACATGAATAATCCACAGTGTGCCTCGATGCCTGTTGTTACATGTTCAAATAAACTCAGGACATATACATCTGCACGGTACTACAAGGAAGATGATCTTCTTACCATGATCACAGGAGGTGCAAGATGAGCGTCAGAACATTCAAAGGACGGGTTGTCGTAAAAGGAAACGTAAACGCAGAGGCTCTTGTCTCCAAAGGTGGTTTCAATACGCTTGCAAGTTATCAGCACTCACTGATGTTCGGTGATAAGACGGGAAAATGCTCCGATCAGAATAATGCGGATCTTTATAAGAAACCAATGGCTGGAAAAGCTCTCTGCATGCCTCAGACAATCGGATCAACAACCGGTGGCCTTGTTCTCTATACCGCTGCCTGCATGTCACGTCAGCCATCCTGCCTCCTATTTTCCAAGGAGATTGATTCCCTTGCAGCTGCAGGTGCAATACTTGCAGATGTATGGACTGAGAACTCCATGCCGACTGTAGATGGCCTTGGAGATGAGTTTCTTGAGTATGTGCAGACAGGGGACCGTATTACAGTCAGGGATGATGGTACTGTGGAAGTAGAAAGATAGTCCTTGGCGCTTCTTCGGATAAGAATGAAATCTCAGGGTTGTTATGCAGCTCTGGGATTTTTCTTTGCAATATAAATATATATTTCGTGTTTTATATCCATGATCTGCTGCTTCTGTCAGCCTGTTTCCGTGCTAAGCAGACAGGAAAATACCCTGCTGTCCAATAGTAAAATCTTTAAGTAGTTAGAAAGGAATGTACATTGAGAGTCCTGAAGCAGAAGCTATCCTGAAACCAGCATTAGGAGGAAAGCTGCAATGGCAGAAAGCTTCAAGGTCAGAGCTCTGGAAGTCGATGATACCTTCCAGATGTGGAGCGTGGAGAAGATGCAGAGGGTCTTCGAGTTCATGCTCAGGAACAACATGAACACACTCGTGTTCCATGAGAACAACATAGTAGACAAGATAGTATGGCCGGGCTTCGTGTACGGCTATGAGGGCAAGGACCTCAGGAGCTACTCGATCTACCGGGCGAACCTGTACAGGGAGATATACTACAGGACGCCGAGCCCGTATGTGTTCGCGGATGAGCTGATGATCTTCCGGGACCTGATGAAGACGATACTGGGCCAGGCGAAGGAGCTCGGGCTGGACATATACCTGCAGACGAAGGAGATCTGGTTCCCGGAGCTGCTGTATGAGAGACAGGACCTGATGAAGGACGGGAAGATGTGCCCGAGCGAGCCGTGGTGGTGGGAGGAGTTCCTGCCGAGGAAGTACGAGGAGCTTCTGCAGAACTTCCCGGAGATAACGGGAGTGATAACCTCCACGGGCACGAAGGAGTCCAGGATAAGCCTCGCGCACCACAAGTGCCAGTGCGAGAAGTGCAGGACGATGGACATGGGCAAGTGGCAGGAGAACGTGCTGATGGGCATCTACAAGCCGCTGCATGAGCACGGGAAGAGGCTGGTAGCGAGGGACTTCTCATACTATGCAGATGAGCAGGACGGCATCCGCACCGGGCTTCTGGACCTGCCGGATGATGTGGTGATCATGATAAAGAATGTCCCGCAGGACTACTACCAGACATTCCCGAACAACACGCTGATCGGGCATGTGGGCAGGCATGAGCAGTGGATAGAGTATGAGACGTTCGGCGAGTACTACGGATGGGGCATAACGCCGGTGTCGATGCTCGACGACATGCGCTCGAGGCTGGAGTACTGCCTGGAGAACGGCGCGGACGGCGTATCGACGAGGATAGACTGGGAGGCGATGCCGAACCACTCCACGTTCGAGACCGTGTCGCAGCTCAACCTCTACGGGCTCGCGATGATGGCTGACAACATAAACACGCCGTCAAGGGACATCTACACGAGATGGCTTGTCGAGGACGGGAAGCTCCAGAAGCCGGGAGACCCGGGCAAGCTCAAGGCCACGGTGGACTTCGTTGAGGGGATAATGGACAGGACATGGCCCGTGATGGCCAAGACGCCGTTCCTCAAGGGAGCCGTGTTCATGAACAACAGCAAGATACCTGTGAGCATAGACAATGCCGACTTCATCAGCCAGGAGCACCACGGCATCCAGAAGTGGTTCCCTGAGTATGCGTATCTCTTCGAGTACAGCGCCGGGACGACGGAGGGGATGCTGGAGGAGAAGGATGAGGCATACATGGAGATCCAGGAGATAAACAGGGAGTGGCACAGCCATAACCCGGGGCTCTCGGAGGAAGTGTATGGCGAGTACTGCAGGCTGTTTGACCTGTATGAGCTGTATGTGAAGATGTACCGCCTGGTGGGACGGTCATACATCCTGATAAAGCACATGCAGAAGAACAGCGGGGATGCCCTGATAATGCCTGAGGATGAGATCATCAGGGAGGAATGGAAGCTGATTGATGAGATGAAGGACACGGAGAAGGAGCTTGCCTCTTTCCAGCCGCCTTTCAGGTTCAGGTACCCGTACCTTGCCATGATGAATCCTGAGAGACTCAGAGTCTACAGAGAGGATGTCGA
>CASEGX010000094.1 GCA_949287505.1 uncultured Spirochaetales bacterium
AATCTGACCATACTCTCCTCCTTGGAAGGCAAGAAGAGCAGAAAATTTCCAGAATTTTCGGTTTCAACATGCTACAAATTATGCTACACGGGGCTAAGACACCCTTGCAAGCACAAAAAGAAAAGGCATCTAATTACTTATTCAGTAAGAAGATGCCTTAGTGGGCGATGGCAGGATCGAACTGCCGACTTCCACGATGTCAACGTGACACTCTCCCGCTGAGTTAACCGCCCGAACGGTGCTATATTAGCACTTAACACATCCTATGTAAAGAGCTTATGAAATTCTCAGGCAAAACTCCCTTCAATGAAGGCCCATAACACAGCAACAACTACAGATGGGAACATATTTGATACTCTTATATGCTTATCCCAAACCATGTTTATTCCGATAGCCGCAATCAGCACAGAACCGACAAATGTAAGTGCGGAAATTGCTTCCTGGGTCATCAAAGGTTTTATAAAGCCTGCAAGTATTGTAATGACACCTTGTATCATAACAACTGGGATAAATGAGAAAAGACAGCCTTTTCCCTTTGTAAGTGTCAGGAGCAGAACGAAAATGAGATCAAGCATGGACTTCGCGTACAATACGGAATGATCACCATATAACGCCTCGTTTATCGGCCCAAGTACAGCCATCGCGCCAATGGAAACCACAAGAGAAGCAGAAACGAATCCATTTACGAAGCCAGCATCACCATGACTACCGGATTTTGTTTTCAGCCACTCACCAAAATGCGTCAGATGCTTTTCTATGTTCAATCCCTCTCCTATCACGGACCCGATTATAAGAGAAGAGATCATCATGACAGATCCTCCGGTGGTCAGACTGCCATCTGCAAATATAAGCATCTGCGACAGAACACCACCTACCCCTATAAAGAATGTGGAAAGGCCGCAGGCATAGAGCATTGTCTCCTGAAAACGTTCAGAGAATATTTTCCCGAAGGACAGTCCGATAAGTCCTCCGATGATGATAAACAATGCGTTTACAACCGTCCCCAATCCAGCCATTTTTCTTACATTCTTATATTCTGCTTATAGAATTCAGCATACTCTCCCATCCTTTTTAAGAAAAGAGCAATATCATCATCTGTAATCATGTGTTTCTCAAGTATTGTCTGCCGGAGGAGAGAAAGGAATCCACCGATGATGAATTCAATGAGAATGAGATTCATCTTATCTGCAAGATTCAGCCCCATTATCTCGGAAAACACAACAGACATTCCTTCCTCGAAAATATGGAAGAATTCTTCTTCCAATCCAGCTTTCTGCATGTTGCATGCGATTTTCGTCTCCCCCAGATCCTTATACAGGCGATTCCAGAAATCTTTGGCATTGCTGATCTCTCTGTTTCTTGCATCATTGACAATACAATCAACGATGAAAACTGAATGCTTTATCAATATGTCTTCACGAGAAGAGTAATGGCGATAATAAGAAACTCTTGAAACGGAAGCTTTCTCCGTAATTTCAGAAATTGAAATTTTTTCAAAAGGCTTAACATTCAGCAAATCAAGAAGAGCCATAGCTATTCTCTTCTCTGCAGCGGTCTCTCCAGACATGCCCCCTCCCTAGTTGTTTTTATCCTAGCACGTTCAATAGGCATCAAACAATAATAATTCTGTCCATATTCTGCACTATTCTCGATCTTCATAATCTCTCCATCATACCTTTGCCAAGCAAATCGGGAATAATCGTAAAATACAGAAAAGGAGAAGCAGACATGAAAGCAAAAATGATAATGGCATTAGCAGCAGCAATGCTGATCGCTATTCCCCTCGGAGCCGCAGATGTTCCCGAATATATTCCAACCATTTCCGTATCAGGCTCTGCAGAAGTCAGCATGCAACCGGATACAGCATCCTTTTCCGTAACATCATCCTTTACTGAAGCTACCACGGAAGAAGCCCGGCTAAAGACCACAGAGATGATTGCCGAAACCGTATCAATACTGACAACCGAATTCGGTATAAGCGAAGATGATCTTGAGACCTCATATATATCTGCATACCCTGAGTATCAATGGATAGATGATGAGAAAGTACTGATAGGACAGAAAGTGTCACAATCCATCGATGTATCACTGCATGACATCGAAGCAATCGGAGACATATATACGCGTCTTATGAGCATAGATGGAATAACGCTTTCAGATGTATCACTGGATAAAGAAGACAAGAGCGAGGAATACCGAAAGGCAAGAATCGATGCAGTGCGGGATGCATATGCGAAGGCTGAAGCATATGCAGAAGCTGCAGGAGTCTCTGTAGGAAAAGTCCTCTCAATATCAGATGGATCGTCATATGCAACACCTCTCTACCGTACGGCAAATATGATGCTTGCCTCGGCCGATGCTGCGGGTAAAGTAAGCACTCCTACCGAATTCTATGCACAGGAGATAACAGTATCCGCCTCCGTCTCGATTATCTACGGAATCGAACAGTGAATCAGAAAACATGGCTTACTATCATTTTCCATGACAAATAATTAAGTAGATAGTAAGCCATCAATACAATTGCATTTTGCATAGAGGATGCTATTATCATTGTATGCTTAGGAAAGCACGATTCAGAGGATCTTGGTATCCATACGATAAAACCTCAAACGAGAAAATCACGGGACCTCTTTCCAGTTCCGGGGATATGAAAATAGCAGTGTTGCCGCATGCTGGACTTATATTCAGCGGAAATATCATCAGGGGGTTCTTTGAAAGAATTCCTGACAATACGGAAAACCTGATCATAATTTCACCATCCCATTACTTCAGAATACCAAGAGGCAGGATCATTGTCTCGGATTTCACAGAAGCAGAAACACCATTCGGAACTATCCCGGTCACCACACCGGATATTCCGGGAAGTATAATGAACAATGATGTCATTGCCGCGGAACATGGACTTGAAATGTTCTTGCCTTTTGCAGGCAAAAAAGCATTATCAGTATCATTCTGTGTGATAAATGCTTTAAATAAGCCTGAGGAAAGTAAAGATCTTGCAAGGATTTTCCAACCTTTGCTCAGGGATGGACGAACGATATTTATTGCTTCTTCTGATTTCACCCACTATGGCAAACGCTTTGACTACACGCCATATTCCGAGAATGCCAGAGAAAAGACAATCAGGCATGACAGGGAATGCGCAATGCTTCTCTCTGGTGGCAACGGATCTCTGGCATATGAAAAGTATGGCGATTCAACGATATGCGGAATTGCAGCTGCTGCGATAGCTGCGGAGACTGCAGCACTTGAGAATCTCTCCGGTTGTCTCGGAGAGAGCTCCACCTCTTGTGACATAACAGGAGATGAGGATGATTTCGTTTCCTATCAGAGCGTGATGTGGAGGTAGCATGTTCGGAAAAGATGAAAGAGAGAGAATGCTGGGAATAGCCAGAAGTGCAATTGAAAGCGCATTCACAGGAGAAAGCACAACAATACCAGAGACAGATATCTATCGCGGTGCTTTTGTAACACTTCATAAAAACAATACACTGAGAGGATGCATAGGATATCTTGAAGGTGTTGCCCCTCTTTATCGTCAGATATTCTTACTTTCGCGAGAGGCAGCTTTCAATGATTATCGTTTTCCTCCATTGGAAAAAGAAGAACTCCCCCTCATTTCCATAGAGATATCAGTATTGACCGTCCCGGAAAGGATTACGGATCTGAATGATTTCCATTTGGGAAAAGATGGAATCATAATGTCTCTCGGGCCACGCAGAGCGGTGTTTCTTCCCCAGGTTGCAGATGAGACCGGATGGAACAAAAGCCAGATGCTCACAGCTCTTTCAAGGAAGGCAGGATTGCCCCCTGATGCTTGGCATAACCCCGAAGCTGTATTCATGACATTCCAGGCGGAGGTGTTCAGTGAGAGCGACATGTGATTTCTGCTTCAGGCATTGCACGATTGAAGACGGAAGACTCGGCTGGTGCCGGATGCGGGAAAACAGGAATGGACGAGTGGTAAGCGTCGCTTATGGACACATACCAGCAATAGCGATTGATCCGGTTGAGAAGAAACCTCTCTATCATTTTATGCCAGGAAGCAAGACACTCTCATTCGGAGCATCCGGATGCAACCTATCCTGCGCGTTCTGCCAGAACTGGCAGCTTAGTCAGATTCATGAAGAGGGGGAATATCTGAACCCTGATGATGCTGTCAGATATGCACTTAACCACGCCATTCCCTCGATAAGCTTCACATACTCCGAGCCCCTTGTATGGCAGGACTATATGATGGAGATTGCCGCAGCGGCAAAGGAGCACGGAATCCGGACAATAATGGTCTCAAACGGGAGCTTCAGTGACAAGGCACTCGAGAGAATCATCCCGCTCATCGATGCTTACAACATAGATCTTAAAGGAGACGAAGATTTCTATCGCGATATATGCAAGGGAGAAATGGAACCGGTTGTCAATGCAATAAGGAAAATTGCAGAAAACGGAAAACATATCGAAATCACTACCATGCTGATTGAAAATATACATACGGGGAAGATGATCAGGGAAATCGGACGGATTCTCAAAGAAGAGAGCATCTCAGTCTGGCATTTAACAAGATTCTTTCCACAATATAAGATGAATTATTTACCTCCGACATCGGAATTATTTCTCTCGGACATGATATCAATTGCAAGAGATTCCGGTATTCCATACATCTATCCGGGCAACAGCGTTCTCAAGGCCCAGACAATATGCCCAGGGTGCGGAAGAGTAATCAGAACGCACCCGGGAGAAATCATAAGGGGCGGAGAATGCCCCTACTGCGGAAAAAGAATCTACGGGGTATGGGAATCAGACAACGGCTCTGGAATCCTTTGAAAGCGATGATGCAAATGCCTCCAGCTCCGACGCAAGAAGGGAGTCTGCGTCCTCTATATGGCAATCATCAGGAAGGCAGAACCAGAGGGCATCGAAATACATGCCCTTGCATTTAGGCATCTTCATTGATGCCAGACGCTGTGAATACAGAGACATGACGATATTATCCGTCTCGACATTCCAGAACCTTTGCATCTCCGCTTTATCTGTCATGAGACCAAGCTCATCGTGGCCTGCCCTCGCTGCAGCAGAAAGCACATCCTCTCCATTTCCTACATCAACACACGGTATGGTATATGTATAGATACGGCCAAGTGCCGAATCCTTTCTTCTCCTTGCAAGAAGCACCCATGTGTTTCCATACTTGTCAGAGGTCCAGAACAATGTACCTGCTATCTTCATATTGAAAAACGGGAAAAACCTGGCTTCCATATTTCCTCCTGACTAAAATGTAAGATGGAAATGCCGGAAAGTCGGTAAAGAGACAGTGGATTAAGATGTAGAATAAATGAAACAAGCTGGAGAAACATGGTGGCATTATGCTATTCTTCCAGCATGAAATTTCTCATTGCTTCAGATATACATGGCGCAAGAATACCGGCAGAGAAAATTGCCGATATATACAGCAAAGGTTCTTTTGACAAACTCCTGCTGCTCGGAGATCTTCTTTACCACGGACCAAGAAATGACCTTCCTGATTCGTATGAGCCAAAAGCGGTCATACAGATTCTTTCTGAGCTCAAGAATGAAATCATAGCAGTGAGGGGTAACTGTGAGGCGGAAGTGGACCAGATGGTCCTGCCTTTCTCTGTTCTTTCTGAAAGCGCTGTTGTCTTTGCCGATGGAATCAGGATCTTCATGACCCATGGTCATAAATACACAAAAGAAAACCACCCTGGCGGAATCGATGCATTCTTTTCAGGACACACACATATTCCTCTTCTGGAAACAGCAGAAGGAATAACGGTCCTCAATCCAGGTTCCATATCGATTCCGAAAGGCGGCTTTCCTCCAAGCTATGCATTATACGAAGACAGGAGAATCAGCATCATATCGCTCACTGATGGCTCTGTTCTTTATAAATCGGAAATGTAAGGCAGACGGATACGATCCCGTTCTCTTCTCCGATTGATACGGAACCGGAGTGAAGCTCCATGATCTGGAAGACTATCGGCAAGCCAAGGCCGGAACCACCCTCAGTCCTTGACGCATCCCCTCTTGCCCAGGGTTCAAAGAACTGCGGAAGGGGATCCGGCAGATGCCCGCTGTTCCTGATTACAATCTCGACGCACCCGTCATGAGCAGATGCAGAGCATGAGGGCACAGATCCTTCTGTGCAATACAAAGTGGCATTCATCAGGATTTCCTTTAGAGCACGCTCAAGAAGAGCAGGATCTGCAAGCAGCTTCACATCCTCATCAGGAAACGTACAGGAGATGCCAGTGTCTTCCATGACAGATTTCAGTGAATCTATGAAGGATACTTCCCTCACCTCTGCTCTGGCATCAGGTGAAAGAAGATAGGAATAATATGAAACAGACTGGATTCGCTGCATGAGGGTGTCATTTTCCTTCTTCATGCTTTCCAGGAGAGAATTATCAACAGGGAAAACGCCGTCGAGTGCTCCGCTTATCAGGATATTCAGGCTCGTAACAGGAGTATTCAGGTCATGGGATATATTCCTGATCCACTCCTTTCTTGATCTCTGATGACGCGACAAATCCTTTCCAAGAGCTGTAATCGACGATGCGATTTCCGCCATCTCCTCAGTACTCTGCTTTGGTATCTTCACATCGAAATAACCACGGGAAAGGTCAGAAAGTGAATCCTTGATTTCCCTTACGCTCTTTGCGTTGGATTTCGATACGACGGCCGCAAGGATTGCAGCGACTATGAATGCTACAGGAATCGATACAATGAATGCGAAAAGAAGCTCTTTCGTGGCATAAAGTGTTGGCCTATAATAGTCAAGACGATATACCAGGACATCGATATACCCAACGATTTCCCCATCTATCATCACACCGATAGTTCCGGCAATATCCTGATTGGCTACAATCGAAGGAAGATAGACAAGCATCGGAGACTCGCCCTCTGCCTTAACAAGTTCCGCACTTACAGGAACTCCTGTACTCGGGAACGTCTCAATTGAAATGAAATAGCTTGCGGCAGGAACCTCAATGCTGGTGTAATTGATTGAATTCTGATACGAGAGCTTGAACCGGCTCAGACTTATATCAGGTGTATTCTGACGCCTCGCTTCAGGAGACGGAATCTGTTCCCCCATAGGAGATGTTCCGAGAGACAGAACAAAACTGCCCTGCCTGTCTCTGAGAAGGAGTCCGGAAATGCGTTCCGATGTCCTGGAAATCATCATGTTCACCACATTATCGCCTTCTACATCATCGATACTGCTCATAGAGGATTCCAGAGCTTCTATGAAATCCTCGAATACCATATCCTTCCACCCCGCTGCAGTACGTATGTTGCCGACGAAAATCACAAGGCACTGTACGGCGACGACAGCAAGGGAAATCAGGATGATGGAGATGAAAAGCCTGACGAACTGATGACGGATCACATTATGCCTTCTTTCCGGAGAAGCGATATCCATAACCACGGACTGTGTCAATCCACTGTCCCGGCTTCAGCTTCGCACGTATGTTCTTTATATGAGTATCCACAACCCTCTCATAGCTCTCAAAGCTATAATCAAAACACTCCTCGAGAATCTGTGAACGGGTTATCAGATTAGGTGCATTCGAGGCAAGATAGAAGACAATCCTCCATTCTGCAGCTGTAAGGGAAATAGGATTATCATTGATTGACAGCACATGCTCATTGTCATCAATGACCATCACATTCTCCTCATCTTTATATGTATAGATACTTTCCCCATTGTTTCCGCTCTCATCCAGTCTTCTGAAAAGAGCCTGGATACGCAGTACAAGCTCCTTCGGGCTGAACGGTTTCGAAATATAGTCATCTGCCCCGAGCTCAAACCCAAGAATCCTGTCAGATTCCTCCGTTCTTGCTGTCAGGAATATTACCGGAAGATGCGGATAATGCTCCTTCATTTCCTTCACAAAAGAGAAACCATCTCCATCGGGCAGCATGACATCCTGAATAAGAAGATCTGGGACACGGCTTTCAAATGCAGCACGCACTTCAGCGATATTCTTCTGTCCTATGGCCTCATAGCCAGAAATTGAGAGATACTGCACGACGCCATTTCTGATCACATCATGATCTTCAACTATATAAATCAGTTTCATAGTCCTGAGTTTTATGTAACCGTGAGCACTTGGCAATAAATAAAGTTAAAAATTCACATGAAAAACAGAATTCATGCTTCGTTTTCCATGCCGCTTCCACATTCATATCCTCTTTTCACCGTCAAGTGTAGAAGTTATCATCAGGGAATGAGAATCAGAAAGGGTGACGTAGCTGTTGCCATTGTATATATAGCTTTCATCATAGCCTCCATTCTTTCACTTGAACAGGGAGGAAACATACTCACCGTTGAGACGGAAAACGGAAGCTATGCATACAGCCTGTCTGAAAATGGCATCTATGATTTTTCGGGCCCGCTTGGTACGACAGAGATCGAGATCAGGGACGGAAAAGCACGTGTCATATCATCGCCATGCAGGAATGGCATATGCATGGAAGCAGGCTGGTCTGATACACTCTGCTGCCTCCCAAACAGGATAATAGCAACATCAACGGGAAATGAAGGAGGACTGGATGCTATCTCGGGATAGAATCAGCTGCCTTGCAGCTCTCTCGCTCCTTTTCAGTGCACTAGAACTCTTTGTTCCGCGCTTCCTGCCATTTTTCAGACTCGGGCTTGCAAACATTCCGCTTCTGATGGCCCTCGACATGAGTCCTGCATCATTTGCAGCCCTGGTGCTTCTGAAAGGAATAGGCACAAGCTATATCTCCGGCAATCTTTTCTCGCTCTTTGCCCTTGTATCCATTGGACAGTCACTTGCATCCGGCGCTGCGATGTATGTATTATCGCGGCTGTTTTCATCATCCCTGTCAATTTACGGGATTTCATTAGCAGGCGCACTCACAAGCACGCTCTCGCAGCTGCTGCTCATCTCTCTCTACGCAGGAAGCGGTACGCTTGCTTTCATGCCTTTGATGCTTTTCCTCTCCATTCCATCCGCGATCCTTACCGCAGCACTCTCTGCGAAAATACCTGAACCTGTTTTACAGATACCGGAAGAGGGAAACAGAAAACAATCAGCATATCCGATTGTCCTGCTCGTCATCTCAGGATCTGCTATGATGATGACAGAAAAGCCACTTGTCCTATGCATTTCAGTTCTCCTCGCCTTCTTCCTGCAGAAGAGGATGGGACGGAGGATTCTCCTCCTTCCACACCTTACGATGCTTCTCTTCATGCTTGTCTCTGCGCTTTTCACGCCGCACGGAGAAGTGCTTTTCAGAATTTTATCCTATCCCGTGACAGACGGGGCCCTCTTAGATGGCGTATCTAAGAGTCTGAGGCTGTCAGGAGGAATAGCCCTGTCCCAGGCTTTCTCCCCGATCATAAGACCTGAAAAAGGAGTTATCGGAAAAACTCTTTCCATATTCACACAGCTTTTATCGAGATTCCAGAACACTCAAGGAAGCCTGTGGTCGAGATTTATCCAGACTCTCAATTCGGCAGAGCACATGAATATGCAAAAAACCATAATTAATATTCCATATTTCACATTAACTCTCATTTCTTTGCTAATCACTGCACTTGCTTTTATCGATTGCGTCTTTTTCTGAAAGCATATATGTTTATTTCTGTCAGGATGATTGACAGAGCATCACGTTTTAACTATAAATCTTTATCGATATTAAAGGAGCAATTTATGGCAGAAGTCAATGAACTCTTCCCTGGACAGATTGAGCTTCAGGAGATGATTGAGAAAACAAAGCGTGCCCAGCTCGTTTATGCGAACTACCCGCAGGAAAAGGTGGATGAGATTTTCCGTGCAGCTGCAATTGCCGCAAACAATGCACGTATCCAGCTCGCCATCGATGCTGTCGAGGAGACAGGCATGGGCATTGTCGAAGACAAAGTCATCAAGAACCACTTCGCCGCAGAATATATCTTCCATAAATACAAGGATGAGAAGACATGCGGAATCATTGAAAGTGACAAGGCATTCGGTATCGAGAAGATTGCAGAGCCAAAGGGAGTTATCTGCGGAATCATTCCGACAACAAACCCTACATCAACAGCTATCTTCAAATCACTTATTGCTCTTAAGACAAGAAATGCTATCATCTTCTCACCGCATCCGAGAGCAAAGAAATGCACATGCGACGCAGCACGCATCGTCCGCGATGCAGCAGTAGCAGCCGGTGCACCTGAGGATATCATCAACTTCATTGAAGAGCCTACAATGGAAAAGACAGACTACCTCATGAAGAACCCTCTGATTAACCTTATCCTTGCAACAGGTGGTCCTGGAATGGTCAAGTCAGCTTATTCCTCTGGAAAGCCTGCCATCGGCGTAGGTGCTGGAAATACCCCTGCTCTTCTCGACAAGAACTGCGATATAAAGATGGCAGTTGCCTCAATTCTCATGTCCAAGACATTCGACAATGGTGTTGTCTGTGCTTCAGAGCAGTGCGTCATTGTCCACAAGGACATCTATTCTGAGGTAAAGAAGGAATTCAAGGAACAGGGTGCACACTTCCTTACAAAAGAGGAGCTTTCCCTTCTTGAACCTATCATCCTCGACCCGAAGAGAGGATCTGTCAATCCAAAGATCGTCGGCCAGCCTGCATACAAGATTGCAGAGATTGCAGGATTCAAGGTACCAGAGGCAACAAAGGTACTTATCGGAGAGGTCAAGAGAATTGCTGTCGATGAGGCTTTCGCTCACGAAAAGCTCTCTCCGGTTCTTGGTATGTATTCATGCAACAACTTCGGAGAAGGCGCTGCAATGGCAGCAGATCTCGTTGCTCTTGGCGGATTTGGCCATACATCAGTTCTCTACTGCAATGAAAAGGAACAGGACAAGATTGATGCATATGGAAAAGCTGTGAAGACAAGCCGTGTCCTCATCAACATGCCGGCATCCCAGGGAGCTATCGGAGACATCTATAACTTCCGTCTCGAGCCATCCCTCACACTGGGCTGCGGAAGCTGGGGAAACAACTCCATCTCCGAAAACGTTGGCCCGAAGCATCTTCTGAACGTCAAGACAGTTGCAGAAAGGAGGGAAAACATGCTCTGGTTCAGGCTTCCACCTAAGGTTTATTTCAAGTATGGCTGTCTTCCTGTCGCACTTCAGGAGCTTGAGAACAAGAAGAGAGCATTCATCGT
Source organism: uncultured Spirochaetales bacterium (assembly GCA_949287505.1). GTDB lineage: Bacteria > Spirochaetota > Spirochaetia > Sphaerochaetales > Sphaerochaetaceae > Ornithospirochaeta. Next base: position 11,162 of record CASEGX010000094.1, read on the forward strand.
TACCGACAGCTTCCTCTTCTCCTCTGGCATGATTGACCGCATCACAGATACTCTCAACCAGCTTGGAGTTGAAACAGAGGTATTCCACCAGGTCAAGCCGGATCCGACACTTGGAACAATCAACACGGCAATGGAACTCGTCAATGCATACAAGCCGGATGTCTTCATTGCAGTAGGTGGTGGTTCTCCAATGGATGCTGCAAAGATCATGTGGCTCCTTTACGAGCATCCGGAAGTAAGCTTCCAGGGTCTTGCACTCAGATTCATGGATATCAGGAAGAGAATCTACTCATTCCCGAACATGGGTAAGAAAGCAGAGCTCGTCTGTATTCCTACAACATCCGGAACAGGATCTGAAGTCACACCATTTGCAATCATCACGGATGAGAACACCGGTATGAAATGGGCTATTGCAGACTATGCAATCACACCATCCATGGCTATTGTGGACAGCGAGCTTGCTATTGGACAGCCCAAGGGACTCACAGCCTCCTGTGGTATTGATGTTCTTACACATGCTCTTGAATCCCTCGTCTCTTCAATGTGCACAGACTATACAGCACCGCTCTCACTTGAGGCTGCAAGAATCATCTTCAAGTACCTGCCACGTGCATATGCCGATGGAACAGACAAGAAGGCAAGAGAGAAAGTGCATGATGCAGCTACAATGGCCGGTATGGCTTTTGCTAATGCATTCCTTGGTGTCTGCCATTCAATGGCACACAAGCTTGGTGCAGCATTCCACGTACCACACGGAATGGCTAATGCTCTGCTCCTTACAAATGTCATCCGCTTCAATGCAAATGACACACCTACAAAGCAGGCTGCATTCCCTCAATACGAGTATCCATCAGCTATCTCAAGATATGCACGTGCTGCTGATTACATCTCCATGGCTCTCAATGACACGAAGAACACTGACTACATCGTCACAACACCTAAGATGAGCATGGAAGAGAAGGTACAGGTTCTCATTGATGGCATTGAGAAGCTGAAGAAGGAACTCGGCATCCCTGCCTCCATCAAGGAATGGGGTGTTGATGAGGCTGAATTCCTCGCACAGGTCGATGAGCTTTCCGTAAAGGCTTTCGACGATCAGTGCACAGGATCAAATCCTCGCTATCCTCTCATCAGCCAGATCAAGCAGCTCTATCTCGATTCCTACTATGGCAGGGAATGGAAAGAGACAAACTGAGTTGAGTCATATTAGGCTGACACAGCCCTGATATGAGAAAATGAAGCTCAGCCCTTCAAGTCGGAGAAATACCGATTTGAAGGGTTTTTGTGCAACGAAAACCTCCGCATGGTGCGGAGGTTCCAAAGAGCTTTAGCTATACATAAAGAAAATCCCATTCTACTATCGAGGTGCGACTGCCAGGAAGCACCGAGAAAAAGGAGAATGGGAAAATGGATAGTGAGAGTCTAGCTCATACCAAATGGAACTGCAAATACCATATAGTGTTTGCCCCGAAATACAGGAGGCAGGTGATCTACGGCCGGCTGAGGACGGAAATTGGAAAGATCCTGCGGGAGTTATGCAAGAGGAAGGGTATAGAAATACTGGAGGCAGAGGCATGCCCTGATCATATACACATGCTGCTGTCCATACCGCCGAAGTACAGCGTGTCGAGCGTGATGGGGTATCTGAAGGGGAAAAGCAGCCTGATGATATTCGACAGGTTCGCGAACCTGAAATACAAATACGGGAACCGGGAATTCTGGTGCCGAGGGTATTATGTCGATACAGTCGGACGGAACAAGGCTGCGATAGAGAAATATATCAGGAACCAGCTGATGGAGGATAAGAATGAAGAGCAGCTGGTGATGAAGGAGCTGTTCGACCCGTTTACGGGTGAGCCGGCAAAGAAGGACAAGTAGAAGGATAGGGATATCCGGAGAGAAGAGAAAGCCGGATTCGACAAAGGCCAGGAGCTGCTTCAGCAGCGGTCTGGAAAAGAGGTGCGACTGGCAGTTGGCTTCAGGGCGCGTATCAGCGCTTGCCGGTATTAGGCCCTTATAGGGCTGGTCAAACCACCGGCTGGGCCGGTGGTCCTGATTCATAAACCGCCGTGACTGTTGTTCCTGAATTCCATGGGAGTCATACCGGTCACGAGTCTGAAACGCTGCGAGAAATAGCTTCCGGAAGAAAAGCCTACTGCTTCCGCAATATTGCTGATTGATAGCTCTGTTCCTACAAGAAGCTTCTTCGATTCGGTTATGCGTTTGCCAAGAATATACCCCATCGGACTTGTCCCAAGCTCATTCCTGAATTCACGGATCAGATGATACTTGCTCAACGTTGCTATCGAAGCAAGATTATCAAGCGTGAAAGATTCGGCATAATGCTCATCTATATAGTTTTTCACTTCCGCTACATTGCTTCTCATGACAATCTCTTCATCATGTCCAATATCTATTATTCTTGACCGCATCAATATTACAAGAAGATTGTAAAACAGGCTTTTAGCCATCATCTCATACCCTACCTGTCTTCTCTGCATCTCGCGGTAAATGCTTTTGACAAGATTCCTGACGGCCTGCTTGCTGTTTCCGAGATTCATAATCGGATCAAAATCATCGGTGGAGGATGTCACCATGATATCAGAGACACCAAGACAGAGATACTCAAGAGGATTCTTGGATGATGAGACTTCTGCGTGCTGGAAGTGAGGAGGAATCATTACAAAATCACCGGTCTCAATCGCCCTTCGGCTTCCGGATATAATAATGCAGCCATCTCCATCGAGAATATAAAGCATCTCGGCAATTGAATGCGAATGCACAGCACTGAGCCATTCATTGTTATAGCGGGAATGAGTTATATATCTCAGCCGGGGTCTAAGCGCGTCCGCCGTTCCTTCAATTTCATAACGGATTGTACTCATCATAAAAATTATCTGTTTGAACCCGTTAAAAAGCAATAAAAATAAAAAACTGAGCAATATCGTGATTGTTAGCTTAGTAACTTTGCCTGAAGATAGATTTAAACAATTAGGAAACAAAAGGAGAAAGGGACAATGAAGAAGCTTTTGACAATCATATTGGTTGCCTTTATTGCTATATCTTTCACATTCGCAGGCGGCAGCTCCGACGCAAAGAGCGGAGAAGACCGGATCTATGAAGGTGTTGAACTCAATATGTGGTCGATGTGGAATGCTGCAGAACCACAGGGCCAGATCCTGCAGCAGGCTGCAGATGAATTCTATGATGAGACAGGAGCCAGAATCAACATCGAATTCAGAGGCCGTGACATCTCAACAATCATCAATACAGCTCTCCAGGGAGAGGAGAATATAGATATCTTTGAAGAGGATTACACAAGAATAGCACAGCAGTATGCCCCATATTGCTATGATCTGACGGAAATGGCAGCAGCAGCTGGCTATGAAGGCAAAAGCTATGCCCTCTTCAACAACATGAGCAAGACATGGTCCGGTTTCCTCTGCTCCATTACAGAGCAGCCAAACATGGGTGGAATTTTCTACGACAAGGCAAAGTTTGAAGCAGCAGGAATCACAGAGACCCCTACGACCTGGGATGAATTTCTTGCGGTATGCCAGCAGCTTGTAGATGCAGGCTATCAGCCGCTTGCTCTGGACAGCACATATGCAGACTTCAATTTCGGCTATCACCTTGACAGGTATATCGGAGAAGCAACAACGACAGAACTTTCCCTTAACGGAGGCTGGTCCGATAATCCTGGTGTTGCCGCAGCCGCTGAAGATATCATCGATTTCATCAACCGCGGCTATCTTGCAGAAGGTGCACCAGACGAGTATCCTGCAGGCCAGAACAAAATCGGATTTGAGAATGTTGCGATGGTTGTATGTGCAGACTATGTAACTTCTGAAGTGAACAACAATACCGGAGCAGGTATTGAGTGGGGTGTATTCAACTATCCTACAGTCCCTGTAGAAGAAGGTGGAAACGGTTCCACAGCATCATATGCCGGAACAAACTCCCTCGCCATCACAAGCTATTCGGAGAATCCACAGGTTGCTTTTGACTTCATAATGAAGCTCGTCACGGGCAAATGGGATCAGGAAAGAGCTGATAAAGTTCCTCAGATTCCGGCAGATCCAAGCAATACATGCACATCGCTCGATGGAGCTGTAGAGACGCTTATGGCTTCTGACAGCTCACTTTCCTGGGCAATGGGTCTCAATGCTAATGGAGATCTCAGGACAATGATCAAGGACGTAATCATCCAGCTCTTTGAAGGACGATTTGCAACTGGCGAAGAATTCGCTGCTGCACTCGATGCTCTGTACTGATTAAACTCCTGCAAGAAAGGAAGCTGTCAATCAAAGACGGCTTCCTTTTTCTTTCACACAAGATAATGGGGGCTATTATATGAAGAAAGATTATAAAATGATCATACTTTTCATCCTGCCATGCGTGATTTCCCTGCTTCTGATGTATGCATATCCGGTTGCAAGAACATTCCTGATGAGCTTTTTCGATATGCCGAATATCACGGCACCTATAGCAGAGTGGGATTTTGCAGGAATTGGTAAGTACGAGAAGATATTCACAAGCACGACTTTTATCCGCTCAATCCAGAACATGCTCTTGATCTGGATCGTGGGAGGTATCATAACACTGGCGCTTGCCTTGCTTTTTGCCATTATCCTCACAAGCGGAATAAGATTCAAAAAGTTCTTCCGCGCCGCAATCTACATGCCTAATGTAATCAGTGCCGTGGCTCTTGCCACCATGTGGATCCAGTATATATTCAACCAGCAGTATGGAATGCTCAACAGCATCATAGAGTTCTTCAACGGCGCTCCAATCAACTGGCTTGCCACGGATACGAAATTCTGGGCAATGCTTGGTTCTTTCATCTTCGGTGCTGTCGGCTATTACATGCTTATATTCATCTCCGGAATCGAGAAGATCCCCGCAGATCTCTACGAAGCTGCGACAATCGATGGAGCTAGCAAAATACAACAGGCATTCAAGATCACATTCCCTCTTCTGAAGGGAGTCACAAAGACAAATCTTACATTCTGGACGATAAACACAGCCACATTCTATCTCTGGTCAAAAATGTTCAGCCCTGTTGATACAGAAGCCAGTGTTGTTGTCCCTGTAATGTATCTTTACGATACAGCCTTCCCGTCAAGAGGTTCTTCCGCAGCAGATCCAGGAGCGGCAGCTGCTGTCGGTATCGTTCTCGCCGTCATAATCCTTGCGGTCTACATCATCATGAACAAGGTCATCAAGGATGATGAAATCGAGCTTTAAGGAGGAATGCGATGTCTTTTGGAAAGAAAAAACAAGTTACAATAGGAAGGATAAACTGGAAGAAAGAAGCTGCAATGCTCCCAGGATACATAATTCTCCTTATCTGGCTGGGTTTTACGGTGGCATTCCTTCTATGGATTCTCGGAGCTTCTCTCTCCACCACTCCGGAAATAATGCAAGGCAAGGTATTCAAGTTCGAGACAGGCTTGCATTTTGAGAACTATGCGCTTGCATGGAGTCAGCAGAATGTCGCACGCTATTTCGGCAACTCATTATTGTATGCTGTCGTCGGATGTGTTTTTACCATTCTGATAAGCGCTCCTGCAAGTTATGTGCTCTCACGCTATAAATTCGTCTGCAATAAGCTGCTGAAATCATCGCTCATCATAGCTATGAGCGTTCCAGCTGTCATGATAGTCCTCCCGATTTATGCCATAACAGCAAGCTGGAGAAATGCTCCGGACAGGCTGATATTCACAATCCTGATGATCTTCTTCCGTGTACCATATACGACTGTCTATCTTCTGAACTTCTTTGCCACGCTTTCAAGATCCTATGAGGAAGCGGCCGCAATTGATGGCTGCAGTCCGGCAGGAACATTCTGGAGAATCATGTTCCCATTGGTTCAGCCAGCTCTGGTAACTGTAACTATTTTCAATTTCCTTGGAATCTGGAACGAATTCTTCATGGCACTCATCTTCGCCTCAAGCCAGAGTGTTGCTCCGGTCGGAGTCGGATTGCTGCAGATAGTCAATTCAATGAGATATACAGGCCAGTATGGAGCACTCTTTGCAGCTGTCATCATAGTCTTCCTTCCAACATTCCTTCTGTACATCTTCCTCTCTGAGAAGATCATCGCGGGTGTTACAGGTGGCGGAGTAAAAGGATAACGCATGAAAACCATGCAGCATCTCACAGGAGAACGATATAAATGAGCAACGAACTTAGAAAAGGACGCGTTACTATTCCAACCGATGAAGGAATCGTGAAAGAAACTCTCGAGACTCTCTCCTACTGGGGAGCAGATGCAATAAGAGACTGCGATGGAACAGAATTTCCACCTGAGCTGAAAGACAGCGGTGCAAAAATCTATTCCACGTATTACACGACACGAAAAGATAATGAATGGGCTAAAGCAAATCCAGATGAAATTCAGCAGATGTATATAATGACTAAATTCTCCTCCACTTCAAAGGGAGAGCTGAGAATACATCTTATGGATAATCTATACCCTGACATGCTCAAGGTGAATCCGGAGGACAGAAAGCGATGGTGGGAGGTGATTGACCGTACAACCGGAGAGACTGTTCCTGTTTCCCTTTGGTCATATGATGATGAAACAGGAGATGTCACAATACACGAAGCGAAGCCTTTTCATGAATACACAGTAAGCTTCCTCGCTTTCATAATGTGGGATCCTGTGCATATGTATAATGCTGTTGTTAACGGATGGAAGGATGTTGAACATCAGATAACTTTTGATGTCAGGCAGCCGAAAACAAGGAAATTCTCACTGGACCGGCTCCGGAGATTCTGCGAAGAGCATCCCTATGTGAATGTCATACGTTTCACGACCTTCTTCCATCAATTCACACTCGTCTTCGACGAGCTTGCAAGAGAGAAATTCGTGGACTGGTACGGCTATTCAGCCTCGGTATCCCCTTACATCCTCGACAAATTCGAAAAGGAAGTCGGATACAGGTTCCGGCCTGAATTCATCATCGACCAAGGGTATCATAACAATCAGTACAGAATACCGTCAAAGGAGTATAAGGATTTCCAGGCCTTTCAGATCAGGGAAGTGAGAGAGCTTGTCAGGGAATTCACGGACATAGTCCATGAATACGGCAAGGAAGCAATGATGTTCCTCGGTGATCACTGGATTGGAACAGAGCCCTTCATTGACGGATTTGATTCAACGGGGCTGGATGCAATTGTTGGCAGTGTAGGTAATGGCTCGACACTTCGTCTTATCAGTGACATAAAGGGCGTCAAGTATCGGGAAGGACGATTCCTGCCCTATTTCTTCCCGGATGTCTTCCATGAAGGAGGAGACCCTGTAAATGAAGCAAAGACAAACTGGGTAACAGCAAGAAGAGCTATCCTGAGAAGTCCTATAGACAGAATAGGATATGGCGGATACCTTAAACTCGCGTTGCAGTTTCCTGCTTTCATGGAATATATAAAAAGCGTGTGTGACGAATTCAGGCTGCTCTACGAGAATATAAAGGGAACGACACCATACTCCGTGAAAACCGTTGCAGTACTCAATTCCTGGGGTAAGATGAGAGCCTGGGGCGCACATATGGTACACCACGCGCTGTACCAGAAACAGAACTACAGTTATGCAGGAGTCATCGAAGCCCTCTCTGGCGCCCCGTTCGACGTCAGATTCATAAGTTTCGATGATATAAGAGAGAATCCGGAAATTCTCAAGGACATTGATACAATAATAAATGTCGGCGGAGCTGATACAGCACACTCAGGAGGCAGCAACTGGACGGATCCTTTGATTATCGAGAGTATCAGGGCCTTTATATGGAATGGTGGAGGTTTCATCGGCATAGGAGAACCGACAGCCCACCAGTGGCAAGGTCATTTCTTCCAGCTTGCAACAGCACTTGGCGTTGAGAAGGAAACAGGCTTTACGCTCAATTATGATAAATACAACTGGGAGGAACATGAGCACTTCATAACCGAAGATGCCAGAGATGAGATAGACTTCGGAGAAGGAATGAAAGGCATCTATGCTCTTCCGGGAACAACCGTGATATGCCAGAAAGAGAAAGAGGTACAGCTTGCTGCAAATGACTATGGAAATGGACGCTGTGTTTATATATCAGGCCTTCCCTATTCATTTGAGAACAACAGACTGCTGCACAGGGCTGTGTTATGGTCTTCAAGAAGCGAGAATCTGCTCAGAAGCTGGTTCAGTTCAAATTACAATACAGAAGTACATGCCTATGTGAAAAACGGCAAATACTGTGTAGTCAACAATACCTACGAAAGGCAATCCACGACGGTCTATAGAGGAGATGGTTCCTCTTTTGACGTAGACCTCGATGCCAATGAGATAAAATGGTATATGATCTGACAAAGCAGAGGATGCTGGCCTGGGGATTGCCAGTATCCTCTTTTATTGTTTTTGCCCCACCTCGGGTATAGAATTAACACAATGAAGAAACCTAACATACTTTTCATCATGACTGATCAGCTCCGAGGGGACAGCCTCGGATACGCAGGTCACAAAGATGTGAAAACCCCATACCTGGATACACTCGCTTCGCGTGGCGTGGATTTCACCAATGCTTATAGCGCATGTCCGAGCTGCATCGCAGCACGTGCTGCTCTCCTTACAGGCTTGGCTCCAGAACATAATAAACGGGTCGGATACCAGGATAATGTCCCCTGGGATTATGAAAGGACGCTCGCTGGGGAACTTTCAAAAGCCGGGTACTACACAATATGCATCGGGAAAATGCATGTTTATCCTGTGAGAAGGTATCTTGGTTTCAATAACGTCATCCTTCACGATGGCTATATGCATGCATCCCGTTATGAAGATGTCCCATACTATGAGAACCAATTCTACTGTGATGATTATTTTCACTGGCTGAAAAGAGAACTGGGAAGCGATGCCGATTCAACATATACAGGTCTGGACTGCAACAGCTGGGTTACAAGGCCCTGGTGCTACGATGAGAAATATCATCCAACCAACTGGGTGACAGACAATGTGCTGGATTTTTTCCGGAGAAGGGATCCGGATCAGCCATTCTTCCTTATGGCAAGCTATCTGAAACCCCACCCTCCTCTGGATCCTCCTGAATACTACCTCTCCAGATATCTGGGAAAAAATCTGACAAAGCCATATATAGGAACCTGGGAATCCAGGGACTGCATTGAACGAGATGGAAGGATTTTCGACAGCAAGACAGGTCCTGCAGATTCCGAACTGGTTCATGAGATGAGGGCGGCATACTATGCCCTGATTACTCATCTAGACCATCAGATAGGAAGAGTGATCCAGGCTCTTATTGAGCACAGACTATATGACAATACCCTGATAGTCTTTACATCCGATCATGGGGAAGAACTCGGTGATCATTACATGTTCCGTAAAAGCAGGCCGTATGAAGGAAGCTGTCATATTCCACTGCTCATTTCAAACTTAGGTGCATTGGGAATAAAAGGAAAGGAAGGGATGAAGGTCAGCAGCGTGGTCGAGCTACGCGATATCATGCCGACACTTCTGGATGCAGCAGGAAGCAGAGATGATGAACACTATGATGGAAAGAGCCTTCTTGATACGATAAGAGACCCATCATCATCCCCAAGAAGCTACCTTCATGGAGAACATTCATATGGAGAATTCT
>CASEGX010000095.1 GCA_949287505.1 uncultured Spirochaetales bacterium
CAGAGTACTATGCGCTTTCCGTGACAGGAAGCAGAACCGTTTTCGATGAAACAAATAAGCCTAAAGTCCCATCTGCGCCTTCTGTATCATCTCCTGAGGTAACGGTAGAAGCACCGGAGCCTGTTGTCATCAATCTTGATGAAGAGCCTGCATCCCCTTCTGCGCCGGCAGTTGAGGAGCCGGTCGTTTCCGTTGAGAAAGAGCCCCAGATCATAACGATTGGGGACGGAGAGAAGAAGAGAGCGGAGGAAACACCTGTCATTACAGATTCAGAGACCGCCGCAGAAGAATCTGAAGAACCTATGATCACGGAAGGAGAGAGCGAAAAGGAAACAGCAAGTGCTCCTCAGAAAGCAAAGAAATCCTTCCCGATTTCTGGCGGTATCGAAGCAGGATACAGTTATGTATTCGGAAGCTCCACATCGATTTATGAGATAACCCCTGTGCTGACAATCGGAAGCGGCAACTACTCAATCGGTTTCAGAGCCCCTGTCCGCATGACCTATTCCGGAAATGATTTCTACCTTGCCGGATTCAATGGTTATGAGAAATGGGATTTCGGGAAATCAGAGACAGATGAGAATATGAAGATATACCGCGCTGTAACCGATTCACTTGCCATCCTTGATTCACTCACCCTCGGAAATGAGGAGACAAGCATCGCTTATATCAACGCAGAGCGCGGATACAGAAAGAACGGAACGCTCTTCATGGATTACGGAACGGATGATGCCCTTTCTGTAAGAACCGGTTTCAACTTCCCGAATCTCTCGCTTTCCCTTTATGCGGACAATGCACAGGCTCCTCATATCGTTGAGGGCAGCCTCTCATTCTATCCAGGAAAGTTCGGAGGCTCATCTTTCAGCATCACAGTCCCCGGAGAGATCCTGATGGGAGAGACTTTCGATGATTACGCCCTTCTCTTCTATCCTGGCATTGATCTCACGATCCGCTTTGCAGATCACTATGATATCGCGCTCTATGCAATCGGAGAGGTATCATCCATATACCAGAACGGAACCATGGTTGATTCAAACATCATCTTCGATTTCTCCTCATCATCCATGTGCTCATATATGGCAGGCCTTTCATTCGGTCTCGATTTCAGCACAGTCGCATTCAGGATTGATGGCGGTATCAGAAACGGCAGCCTCACTCCGGACAGATTCAATGCAGTAGGTGCCGAGAATCATTCGAGAGCCGGCTCACTGTCATCCCTTGCAAGCAAGGAGAACACAAATGACATGAAGGGCTTCATGAAGGCTGAGCTCGATCTTGATTTCGGCTTCATCGGCTTCAATGCAGGTTATGCTGTTTCAGATATCAATGGTTATGGAAACAATCCTGATGACTATCTGCAGCTCTCACTCGATGCTGCTGTCAGCAGAAACATCATGCTCTATGCAGCCTTTGCAAAGGAGAACTTCTCCGCATCATTCGGAAATGATGAGAACTACTTCACAACCGATTCCGCATTCTCTGTCGGAGCAGATTTCGTATTCGACCATGTCGGTTTCAGTACAGAGCTGAAGTCTGTGTTCAACTCCTCTGCAAACGAGTATATCAACGTACCGGACTATGTAAGCAGCGCAGATCTGATGCTCTCAGTAAAGGCAAGGCTCTTCTTCTGATGGGAAGAATAAACCTCCTTGACCCCCTCCTCTCCTCGCGCATAGCCGCAGGAGAGGTTATTGAAAGACCTCAGTCAATTTTAAGAGAATTACTTGACAACGCACTCGATGCGGGTGCTGATGAGATAAGGGTATCAATAGACGGAGGAGGTATAGACAGGCTCTCCGTCTTCGATAACGGCGGGGGAATCTCCAGAGAGGACCTTGCACTCATTGGACAGCGTCATGCAACAAGCAAGATCCACACACAGGACGACCTTTACGATATCCACACCTTGGGCTTCAGAGGAGAGGCCCTCTACTCCATCGGCGCTGTTTCACGCCTTACAATCGCAACATATTCAGAAGAGACGAAGGAAGGATCCACCCTTGTCATAGACAATGGAAGACGGGAGGATATAACACCATCTTCTCCGGACAGGGGAACGTCCGTCACTGCAGAGAATCTCTTTGCAGATATACCTGCGCGAAGAGCATTTCTCAAGCGCCCATCATCCGAGGCAGCGCTTTGCCGCCAGCTTCTTGTATCAAAGGCTCTGGCTTTTCCTTCTGTCCGTTTTGTCTTCGTAAGCGATGGAGCAATACGACTTGACTGGCCGAAATGCACCTCTCTCAAAGAAAGGGTAATGTATCTCTATCGTACAGAGGGTATTGCAGATGCAGATGTCGATGAGCTTGAAGCGGAGGGAGAGGGATTCAGAATCAGCATAATCGCAGGGAATTCCTCTGTGAAGAGATCCGACAGGAAGGAAATCAGGGTATATGTGAACAACCGTCCTGTAGACGAATACTCAATTGTACAGGCTGTCACATATGGCTATGGCGAAATGCTTCCCGGAGGTTCATTCCCATACGCTGCGGTATTCATAAACGACGCACCGGAGATGGTGGATTTCAACATACATCCGGCAAAACGCGAGGTGAAAATCAGGAACAGGGCAGAAATTCATCATGCAATAACTTCTGCCCTGCAGAACGGACTCAAAAGAAAGATTCCTGAAATCACACCGGTACAGAAAGAATTCTATCTGGATAACACGAAGAGAACCGATACCCTCTTCAGCGAGGAAAGGAGCGGAAAGACATTCAGCTACTCTCCTTCACACCACAGAGTAAGCGAGAGCCAGGTTGCTGAGCGCATAAACACCGAGTACCGGGAGAAGGACAGCGCATGGCTAGAGAAAGCAAAAGCCCTCCAGAAAGAAAGGGAAACAAGAAGGAATGAAGATCAGAAGGAAACGGAGAAGCAGCCAGAAGAGAGGCATTCACTGCGTTATATCGGGCAGGCTTTCCACCTTTTTCTGATTGCAGAGAGGGATGACGAACTGTATCTTGTTGACCAGCATGCCGCACATGAGAGAATTCTCTATGACGAGCTTCTTTCACAGAGGACCGTACAGAATCTTCTCGTACCGATTGAGATAGAGATGGACAGTATCGGGGACGAATTCCTGCAGCATCATGCAGAGGTCTATACGAAACTCGGCATAATGCTGTCACGGAAAGAAGATGGAGTGTGGGAAATCACTGCCCTTCCGGCATCATGCAGAGCCATTGAGAGTGAGATTATAGACTTCATTCAGTCAACACGCATAGACGAGAAGGAACTGGAGACAAAGCTCTTTGCGGTGATAGCATGCCGCGCTGCAATAAAGGCCGGAGATGACATTGACAGATGGAGTGCCGAGGCACTTCTGAAAAAGGTCTTCGAGCTGGAGGAACCTGCATGCCCCCATGGTCGTACATTTCTAATAAAACTCTCAGAAAAGGATCTCCGGACAATGGTCGGAAGAACTCAGTAACGGAAGG
>CASEGX010000096.1 GCA_949287505.1 uncultured Spirochaetales bacterium
AGGAAACCGAACTCCTTCACGATTTCCTCCATATCCTTACAGCTTCTGATTACAGGGAATCTTCTCATTTCTTATAGTCAAAATCCGGGATGCTGTTCCACCTCTTCCTGAAGTAATGGGCAGCCATCTTCGGTCGTCTATCGCGCGTGAGGAGACCTTTCCTGTTTCCATCAGCCCTCATCGGTCCCTGGATCGTATTGAAGTCAGCAAAGTTCCATGGATGCTCTCCGATCATGAAAGGACGTTTGTCGAATTCTTTGTTAATCGTGTCATAGTAAAGCACCTGGAACTCCTCGCTGAACATTTCAGGTGAGGAGAGGTGGAAACCCGGAAGCGTATCCGCACCATACTCGGTCATGATCACAGGCTTTTCCTGCTTCGCCCAGAAATCGAGTTCGAGGTTGAGTGCATATACTGCAGCTTCCATGTCACCGGAGAGGTTGTACCACCCATAATAGCGGTTGATACATACCACGTCCATTTCCCTTGTTATCCTGTCTCTTTCATAGTTGTTCTGGTTGCAGACGAATGTGACAGGTCTCTTCCCAGGATCCAGTGCTTTTGTATAAATGTACAGGGAATGCCAGTAATCATAGGCAGAATCGGGGAATGTGACGACATCGGGTTCATTTCCCATCGACCACATGACGACGGATGGATGATTCTTGTCCCTGTCAATCAGATCACGAAGCACGTCCTCATGATGGCTGCGGAAGTTCCCGATCCTGTATATATCCTCGCTTGTCCCTCCGATTCCCACAGCAGATGTTTCATCGATTATTACGATGCCTTCTCTGTCACAGAGCTGGTACATTTCCTCTGCATAGGGGTAGTGGCTTGTGCGGAAGGAATTTGCTCCCATCCAGTGAATCATGCTGATGTCCTTCATGTCGAGGACGAAATCAAAACCCCTGCCATGGATTGCCGAGTCCTCATGTTTTCCGAAGCCCTTGAAGTAGAATGGCTTGCCGTTGATGAGAAACTGTATTCCCTTCACTTCGACAGTGCGTATGCCGAAATCGAGAGAGTAGGTATCATTTCCAAAGCGGACGATGGCCTTGTACAGATATGGATTCCCGGGATATGGCCACCAGAATTCCGCATTCTTTATCCTGATCTCACCTGAGAAGCCTTCTGATACAGCAACCGTCCTGCCTTTTTTGTCCTGGATCTCTATGGAGACATCTCCTTTCCCCTCCGCTTCAACTGAGTAGGAGACAATACCATCATTTCCATCGATATCCGTGACGATTGTGATATCCTTTATGTAGTCTTTCGGTGTCGTATAAAGTCTTACCGGTCTGTTTATACCTGCATAGTTGAAGAAATCAAAGTTAGGAAGATTTACAGGCTTCCGCCACTTCTTTGCAGCGATGACGCTTGGAACATCCGCGTTGTCAGAGCCGAAGAATGCAGTTCCTCCTTCATTTCCCATAGGAAGAGTGGAGTGGTTGATCCTGTTATCTACAGCGACGATTAGATCAATATCCTCGCCGCATCCGGCTTTCTCCGTGATATCAATCTCGAAGGGGAGATAGCCTCCTTTATGCTCTGCTACAAGTTCTCCGTTTAAGAATACTCTTGCATAATGTGTCACGGCATCAAAACGAAGCACGCGACGCTCGCCGCAGAGGGTTCGTGGGATTCTGAATGATCTTCTGTAGTACGCCCATCCGCAATGGCTTCGGTATTCTGGATTTTCCTTCAGGTCGTTGTAGGATGCCGGTACGGCCATCAAGGTTCCTTCATCTATGAAAGCCCCGTCGGCATTTCCGTCACTGTGATGCCCGTCATCGAGGCGGAACTTCCAGGCGCCTGACAGATCAATAACGCTTCTTGATTCATTTATTTCCGGATAGAGCATATTCTCTCCTTACTGCCTTATCATAGCACAGAGAGGAGTATATGAGAGTACGAAATGTACCCGCAGGCGGGTCAATTTAGTTGAGGAATTTTTCCGATATTACGGCTATTTCCTACATTTTATCGGAAATAAGGAGAAATAGATTTCAGCACGGTCCTGCCATAAGTTATTGGTAACACATTGGTAACACAAAAGCCTCTCTCTTATGAAAAGTGAGAATAGTAGGCAAGGAATAGGCAGATAAAGATGTATACCAATTCACCGGTGCTTTCGGTATAGCACATGAAAATATATGATATCGTAAAAACGGTGCTAAATAGCGGCAGCAGGAAACGGAGCGCCTGCAAGCGGCAACCTCCTATACAGGGTATTTATACAAGGAGAGAATCTTTTCATTAGAACAATCCCTTTCCCCTCGTCTTCACAGCGCTGGCGACCTTTCTATTTACATTATCATCACTTTATCTAATTCAATCAAATTTTATATACTTGTCGTGGCACTGCCATAACGGTGGACGGTAGCCTCTCGTTTTTCTTATCGGATATCGGGAGGCGTTGCCTCTCGATTCTGCTGTAGATTATGAGAGGTGATGCTTATGGATGATTCAACCTACTATGTACTGGTGATTGTTCTTATGGTCATCGGTTTGTTGATAGATAATCGGAAATAGGTAAGCCGCCCTGCTCCGCGAAAGCTGGACGGCTTGTTCGTTCGTAATTAGTGAGGCTACCGTCTATCGGCAGTGCCTCTTTCATCTATTATATTATATTCACATAATCCGGAAGTCAAACATTTGGGAACATATGAGAACGATTAGATACAGCTAAGGCCTTCTGAGAACTCTGTCAGCTAGAACCGGCTGAAGCTCTTCCCTGATTTGTCAGCAAGCCTTTTATATTAAAAAGCTGTTCATTTCACGGTATTGAATGTCTGTTTCTTTACGTTGTTATAGTTCTATACGAAATATCAGCCTTGTTCGTAAATTCAGTAATATTTAGCCTTGAGTATCTAAAATATTATCCAAATTTTGTCAAAATTCATAACCATCAAAATGTTTCATGTTTCAACGGTATACAGGCATACTAAAATAGTAACATAAGTAATTAAATTTAGATAATGTACCCGCAGGCGGAATCGAACCGCCATCCTTCCCTCCGGAGGGGAATGCACTATCCATTATGCTATGCAGGCTAAACAAAAGAAGTCTATTCCACATCAGGGTAATGTGCAATACATCAGCTCAGTTCAAACATTCCTGTGTAGAGATCATAGTATCTGCCATGGGCTCGAATCAGCTCAGCATGATTTCCTCTTTCGATTATCCTGCCATTTTCAATCACCATGATTGCGTCTGCATTGCGGACTGTTGATAGTCTGTGGGCGATGACGAAAACAGTACGGCCCTCCATAAGCCGGTCCATTCCTTTTTCTATCAGGTCCTCGGTTCTCGTATCGATGTTGCTCGTAGCCTCATCGAGGATGAGTACAGGCGGGTCTGCCACAGCTGCACGCGCAATCGCGATAAGCTGTCTCTGTCCGGCAGAGAGATTGGCTCCATCATCCGTGATTACAGTATCATAGCCCTTTGGAAGTCTCCTGATGAATGAATCGGCATTTGCAATTGCTGCAGCCTTCTCGATATCGGCCTCCGTAGCGTCAAGTTTGCCATAACGGATGTTGTCACGTATCGTTCCTGTAAAAAGGTGAGTGTCCTGTAATACCATGCCAAGCGCAGCTCTGAGATCTTTCTTCCTGATTCTCCTTATATCGATACCATCGAAGAGTATTTCTCCACTGTCTATGTCATAGAATCGTGTGATGAGATTTGTGATTGTGGTTTTCCCGGCACCTGTTGAGCCTACGAAAGCGATCTTCTGCCCAGGCTTTGCATATAGTGATATCCCATGAAGTACAGGATGTTCCTTATTGTATGAGAAATCCACATCGACAAACCGTACATCGCCCTTGAGCGGTATGCATTTCCCGCTGTCATTCCATACCCAGCCATTTTCTGTTCTGCAGATTGTCACTTTCCCTTCATCCGGTTCAGGCTCCGTGTCGATAAGCTCGAATATCCTCTCTGCACCTGCCAAGGAGGAAAGAAGGAAATTGCTCTGCTGGGTGAACTGGTTAATCGGGGCGGCAGCCTGACGGACAAATACAAGGTAGCTTGCGAGAGCGCCAAGTGTCGTAAGGCCCTTCAGTACCATGAATCCTCCGAAGAGGGACACGATCATGTAGGTGAGGAATGATATGCTGACAACGGCGGGAATCATGGTTGATGCATATGTCTGAGCTGCCGTTCCCATATCCTGCAGCTCCTTGTTCCTCTTCCTGAATCCTTCCATATTCTCTCTTTCATGATTGAATACTTTTATGACTTTCTCTCCTGCAACCATCTCCTGCATATACCCGTCAAGCGCGCCGAGGCTTTTCTGCTGTTTGCTGTAGTATCCCTTGCTTTTCTTTGCTGAGTATCTGACATACAGGAACATGCACAGGTATGAGAGGGCGACAATCATCGAGAGCCTCCAGTTGAGCACGATGAGCATTGTCATTGTGCCCAGAATCTGGACACCATTTTTGATGACTGCAGAGAAGCTGTTGCTCAGGGCATCTGAGACAGTATCCGTATCATTGGTGTAGTAGCTCATTATGTATCCATGCTGATGCGTGTCAAAGAACTCAAGCGGCAGTGTCTGCATATGCGAAAAAAGATCCTTGCGGATATCAAAGACGATTTTCTGGCTTGACCGTGCCATTATCTGGCTGTATCCGAATGCTGCAAGTACTCCTACGATATATATCAAAGCAGTAAGTGCAACTCCCTCAAAAAGAGCTTCATTTCCGCCTCCGGAGACAAGGCTATCTATGACAGGGCTGATCATGTACGTTCCCAGAAGATTGCAAAGCACGCTCAGAATGACAAGAACAGCAACGAAAACAAGGGAAATGCCGTGCCGTCCCATGTAAGAGAAAAGCCGCCTGACTGTATACGAGAGATTCTTTGGTTTTCTTGCGCTTACTATCCTTGGCATCAGAGTACTCCTCCCTTCATCTGCGACAGATATATTTCCTTGTATATTCCCCCTCTTTCCATGAGTGTCTTGTGCGTTCCGGATTCTGCGATTCTGCCATTGTCGAGAACTATGATGATGTCTGCATCGATTACTGTGGATATCCTCTGGGCGATGAAAATCTTCGTCATGCCTCCAATCTCCTGAAGATTCTTCCGTATGAGAGCTTCTGTAGCACTGTCCACGGCACTTGTGGAATCATCGAAAATGATGATCTTCGGATTCTTAAGAAGAGCACGTGCAATGCATAGTCTTTGTTTCTGTCCTCCAGAGACATTCACGCCTCCCTGTCCCAGATCTGTTCCGAGGCCATCAGGAAAACGTCTGAGGAATTCTCCGGCACCGGCCTTGTCCACAGCTTCCCACAGTTCTGCATCCGTGGCATCTGCTTTTCCCCATCTGAGGTTATCGCGGATGGTGCCGCTGAAGAGCAGGTTCTTCTGCAGGACCATCGCCACATTCTCGCGCAGCGTATAAAGGCTGTAATCCCTCACATCCACTCCGCCGATGAGGACTTTGCCTTCTTTCACATCATAAAGCCTGTCTATCAGCTGAACCAGTGATGATTTGCCGCTTCCTGTTCCTCCGAGTATTCCTACAGTGCTTCCCATCGGTATTCTCATGCTGATATCGCTGAGCGTGTTTACTGTGGCAGCGGGCGAGTAGCTGAAAGAGACGTTAACGAATTCGATATCCCATGACTTCATCTCTCTGACTGGATTTTCCGCTTCTTTCATGTCAGGGTTCTCGTCCAGAACTGATGCGATTCTCTCAGCTGATGCCAGAGACCTGGAAAGCAGCAGGAATACGTTTGAAAGCATCATCATGGAATTCAGAACCTGCATGACGTAACTGAGAAATCCTGTAAGCTCTCCGACCTGCAGCTCTCCATTGAGAATCATAAGGCCTCCGAAAAGCATCAGTGAAAGTACGCAGATATACATCACGGTCTGGAAAAGCGGCATGTTGAGTACGGCCATGCTGTTTGTCTTTGAGGCTGTCTTGCACAGCCCGTCATTCACAGCTCCGAATTTCTCTTCTTCATACTCGTCACGTACAAAGGCCTTTACCGTTCTTATTGCTCTCAGGTTCTCTTCCACCACATTGTTCAGGCTGTCCACTGTCTTCTGCATGATTCCATACATAGGTGCTACCTTGCGGACTATCGCAAACAGAATGATTCCGAGAAGAGGTGTGCAGATGATGAAGGTGAGGGCCAGCTCTGCATTCATCGAGAAGGAGAATACTATTCCAAGAGTAAGCATTACCGGAGCCCTTACCAAAGGTCTGAGGCCATTGTTGATTGTATTCTGCATTACCGTGATATCACTGGTGAGGCGTGTAATGAGCGAACTGGTTTCGAATTTATCGATATTGGAAAAGGCGAAAAGCTGGAGATTCCCATACTCTTTTTCCCTTATCGCCGCACCCCAGCCATAGGCTGCACGGGCTGCAAATCGAGCATATGTGAGACCCGTCACAAGCGCAAGCAGTGCAGAAAGAGCCATCTGAAGGCCTTTGCTGAGCATGTATGAGGTATCCGCGTTTGCAACTCCGTTATCAATGAGATCCGCCATCATGGTCGGTATAATCAGCTCAAAAGCTGTCTCTACGGTGATGAGTATGCAGGCTATTATGAGATCTTTTCTGTATGGTCCAAGAAATTCAAGCAGTTTTCGTATGTTGTTCATTTTTCAATCTTGTCCATGTTATCAATAAGGCGATGCAGGAGGCTTTTGAGAGTCTCGCTCTCTTCTGCTGTGAAACCCTGGAGCATATGCCTTTCCATCTCTGCGCATTTCTCTGCCCATTTCTCTGCGGCTTTCACTCCTTTTTCCGTGAGTTCAAGTCTGTTTGCCCTGCGGCAATCCTCAACAGGCGTTCTGGAAAGAAAACCATTCTGTCGTAGTATTTCCGTCATTCTCGATACTGAAGCGGGGTCAATTGAGAAGTATTCGGATATATCGCTCTGAGTACTTGGTCCATGTGTATTGAGATAGGTGAGTATTTTCGGTTGACCTCTTCCGAGTCCGAGTTCATCCCTGACAGGCTGAAGTGTGTTCTGTTGTCTATGGTTTGCTCTGAAAAGAAGCTGATGAAGTGATAGCTGCATTTTCTTTCCTTTATTGATAATCCAACTGTTGATATGTCAATAATAATCTCCTATGTGTGTGATTGCAATGCTGCTGTAAATAAACTGCAGGCAATTCAAAATCTGAAATATCTGAGATGCAAAAAGGAGCCCCGAAGAGCTCCTTATCATGATTAAGGTTGATAATTATTAATATTTTTCAATATTTGAACCATGAACATTGATTTTAGTAATCTGATTCTGCACATAGCAGTTTCCATTTGCCTGAGAGATTGAAACGCATATTTCATCGGTATAATTATTGGGAGCTTCAGCACCCGCATTATTTACATCAATGATTGCGATATCTACAGCATTGTTAGTGAAAGTATTGTTTTCGAATTCAAGATTGCTTCCAGATCCTATTACCCAGCCTTTTGTTCCAATGATTGTACAGTTCTTTATAGTTCCAGAAACTTCATCTTCGATATAAGCAGGCTGTCTGATGTTTTTGAATGTACAGCCATCGATATCAAGTTTTCCTGCCCCAGGCTGAACAAGTATTCCCCTTGAGTTGAAATTATTCGGTGCAGTCACATCAAATGCTGCAGTAAAAGTGCAATCTGATATCGTGAGTCCATCAGAACCAGAGGCATAATAAATAAATTGAGTATCCGATCCTTCGTTCAGATTCGTCTCAAAATCTATATTTGATATCTCTATGTCTTTTCCTGTCGTGGTAAAAACGGATCCGGCTCTTGAAGTTGTTATCTTAGAGTCCTCTGTACCGATAATTCTCATTCCTGATTTGAGTGACAAAGCCTCCGTAGAAGCGTCAAAATCTATCTTTCCATCAACAATTATGATGTCATTTTCTGAAGCGTTTTTTATAGTTTCTGACAAATTTGTATAGGAAGTGGACACGTTTTCTTTATCATATACATAGATATCAAAAGAAGCGATTACTCCTTTGTATTCTGCATATGCAGTTATGGTGCCCTGCTGTGATGTATCGACTGGGCCGATGACTGTGGCAGTAACATCCTTTGTCCTGTTGTTGTCAAGCGTAGCTGTTGCTTTCACTTCTGCAGGTGCTTTGCTGTTTACTTCAACTGTTACTGTCTCCGTTACCATAAGGCTGATAACCTCTATCTGATCAGGTCTTGGCGGTAACGTTATTACATACTGTCTGCATGATGTTGTTATTGCAATCAATGCAATAAGCGCAAAAATGCCGATTCTCTTTTTCATTTTTTTTCCTCCGGGAAAACCCATCTATGGATGCAGGAAAACAAGCAGTTGGTCAATATGAATTTTGTTCTGTTAATGCTGTTTTGTGGTCAATAATGTACATCATGCTGCATATTGCTGGTCTTTTCATCGCCAATATGGAAAAGGGGAGCTTGTCATATATCCGCTGCTTGAGGAGCACTTTTTCAGATCATATGTACTTCATCAGGGATGACGGTTCAGCCTATTAATTTCAAACGGGAGGAAAAATTATCTTATTATGGTAGGTTGGGATATGTCGAGGTGAATGAGAGCCTTTCCCGTATTGGCAACTGAGGAAGAAAATGATGAGAAACCGCCTTGTGATGAAATGATGATTACTGCAGGAGTATCTTCGCTGCGCACCAGAAGAGGGAGAGCGAGAAGATGAGTGAGAAAAAACGTTCATGCCTGAGATAGAGATTCTTTAAGAGTGCACCTCCTATAGCCCAGACAAGTCCCGATAGAAAGCATATGAGCGGAATGAGGGAAGAGGTCAGAATTTTTATAAGCATAGATTCCGTTCCGGGGATTATATAGGCTGCTATCGCAGTGAGTGCAAGAAGATATACCTTCACATTCACAAGCTGCAGAAGCATTCCTTCGATAAATGAGGCACTTTTCTCTCCATCATCGATATTCTTGCGCTTCAGCATCTTCAATGCGAGGAATACAAGGTATATGAATGCCAGCACCCTCATCCATTTCTCTGCTTTCGGTATGTACTGGTAGAGCAGCTCAGAGGCTGTGAATGCGATGGCCGTGACTATTGTGATGCCGATCAGCATGCCAATGTTGAGCCTTATGCCTTTTCTGAATCCGACAGCTGCCGTGTTCGCCATCGACAATATTGTATTCGGGCCTGGAGTGATAGCCATCACTGTAATGTATATCAGGAGATCGAGCATGGTCTTAATATTATAAGACGTTTTTCTCTGACACTATCTCTTTAGTGTGTATTTTTCCAGATAATGTGCTATCCTTTTTCCATGCCGAAGAAGATTGACCACGAGGAGAGGAAGGAAAACATACTGCGTACAGCTCTTGAAGTGTTTTCGAAGGAAGGGTATCACAACTCAAATCTTTCTCTCATAGCAGAAGCTTCAGGTATTTCACGTCCTACAGTCTATCAGTATTTCCATAATAAGGATGAGGTCTATTATTATGCCGTGAAGCTTATAACGGGACGTTTGTTCACGAAGTATTCAGCAATTGCGTGGAGTCCTGAAGGCGGAGATGAGATAGACAGGATGGAGAGAATCCTCTCTGATATCATCGACATGGCTGCAGAGAATGAGCTTGCCCTCATGAACCTCATGGATGTCATGGTCTCTGCAAAGCGTGACGGAGTGGATTTTGCCGATGTGATCCATCACCGTACTGCTAAGTTCACAATTCTTTTCAAGCGTCTTTTACGGCAGGGAATAGACCGCGGCAATATAAGGCGCCTGGATATAAACGCGACAGCTGAAGCGGTTTTCAATCTTGCAGAGCTTGAATGCTTCCGCATCGCGTTCTTCAAGACATTTGACAAAAAAGAAGCGATGACGATGATCACAGGTTATCTGGAGACTCTGAGAAACTGACTTAACGATTTGAATCTTCGTTATTATATTTCCCACTGAAAGATATTTGTAGAACTCTGGAGGTGGAATATGAACTACGATAAATTTACATTAAAACTGCAGAGCGCTATAGAGGAGGCTGCCCAGAAGGCTTCTGTTAGCAAGCACTCTGAAGTCACTCCTGCACATATCATAATCGCACTGACTGAACAGAAAGACGGTGTACTCAGACCTCTTTTTGAAAAGCTTGGTGTCCAGCCTGATGCTGTCATAGCATCGATGGAGAAGATACTTTCATCGCTTCCGAAACTGTATGGCGATGCACAGGTCTCTTTCTCCCGTTCAGCGGCAAGGATTCTTGGTTCATGCGATAAAGTCGCATCTGAATTCAAGGATGAATATATATCTGCAGAGCATTTCCTCATTGCGCTCCTTACTGATGAGTGCCCTGAGAAAGATGCCCTCATCGCTCTCGGAGTCTCCAAGGATGAGGTGCTGAAAGCACTTCAGTCAATCAGGGGAAACCAGAGAATCACATCACAGGATCCTGAGGCGAGCTATCAGGCTCTTGATAAATTCTGCAAGGACCTTACTCGTCTTGCAGCAGAGGACAAGCTTGATCCTGTCATTGGAAGAGATGAGGAGATAAGAAGGGTAATGCAGGTTCTTTGCAGAAGGACCAAGAACAATCCTGTTCTCATCGGCGAACCGGGTGTTGGAAAGACTGCAATCGTCGAAGGACTTGCTGAGCGTATCGCAAAAGGCGATGTACCGGAGTCTCTTGCTGACAAGCGGCTTCTCTCTCTTGATCTGGGTTCTCTCATAGCTGGAGCGAAGTTCCGTGGAGAGTTTGAGGAAAGGCTGAAGGGTGTCATCAACGAAGTCACGAAGAGTGAGGGAAAAATCATTCTCTTCATCGATGAGCTTCACACGATTGTTGGCGCAGGTGCCGCAGAAGGCTCGACAGATGCCTCGAATCTCATAAAGCCTGCTCTCGCGCGTGGTGAGCTTCATGCTATCGGAGCGACAACGCTTGATGAATACCGTAAGTACATTGAGTCCGATAAAGCCCTTGAAAGAAGATTCCAGCCTGTTTATACAAAGGAACCGTCTGTAGAGGATACCATTTCAATACTCCGTGGTCTTCAGCCAAAGTATGAGCTTCACCATGGTGTTCGTATCAAGGATGAGGCGCTTGTCGCTGCTGCAGTGCTATCGGACAGGTATCTTACCAACCGTTTTCTTCCAGACAAGGCCATAGACCTTGTTGATGAGGCTGCTTCGCAGATAAAGATGGAAATAGAGAGCCAGCCTGCAGAACTGGATAATCTCCATCGTAAGATGCTTCAGCTCTCGATTGAGAAACAGGCGCTCTCCAGAGAGGAGGATGCCGGTTCGAAGGAGAGGCTTGAGAAGATCACTACAGAGCTTGGTGAGATGCAGTCAAGGTATGATGCCCTTCATCTTGAATGGCAGAATGAAAGGGAAGCCATTCTTGCACTCCGTGGAAAGAAGGAAGAGCTGGAGAAGCTTTCCAGAGAAGAGCAGAATGCTGAACGCCAGGGTGATCTCAGTACAGCTGCCATGATCAAGCACGGCAAGATGCCGGAGCTTGAGCGTGAGATAAAGGAAGCTGAGGACAAGGTCAATTCCTTTACAAAGGACGGCAGGCGTCTGCTTCGTGAGGAGGTCACTGAGGACGACATTGCCAAGGTTGTATCCGCATGGACAGGTGTACCTGTGGCGAAGATGATGGGATCCGAGATGGAGAAGTATCTCAATCTTGAGAAAACGCTATCCCAGTCCGTTATCGGGCAGGAGAAAGCCATCGAGGCTGTATCCAATGCAATAAGGAGAAACAAGGCGGGAATCGGCGATGAGCATCGTCCGCTTGGATCGTTCCTGTTTGCAGGTCCTACGGGAGTCGGTAAGACACTTCTTGCAAAGGTGCTGGCTTCCTTCCTCTTCGATGATGAGAAGGCCCTGACCCGTATAGATATGTCCGAGTACATGGAGAAGTACTCCGTGTCCCGTCTCATCGGAGCTCCTCCAGGATATGTCGGATACGATCAGGGTGGACAGCTTACGGAGGTTGTCAGAAGGCGTCCGTATTCGGTCATTCTCTTCGATGAGATTGAGAAGGCTCATCCGGATGTCTTCAATATCCTTCTGCAGGTTCTCGATGATGGCCGTCTTACCGATGGCCAGGGTCGTGTCGTGGATTTCACGAATACGATCATCATCATGACATCAAACCTCGGTTCGCAGGAGATCCTTGCAGATCCTGCGCATGCAGAAGAACATGTCATGGAGATCATC
This sequence comes from uncultured Spirochaetales bacterium, assembly GCA_949287505.1. GTDB lineage: Bacteria > Spirochaetota > Spirochaetia > Sphaerochaetales > Sphaerochaetaceae > Ornithospirochaeta. The sequence goes on from CASEGX010000096.1 coordinate 12,167, forward strand.
AGACACACCTTCAAGCCTGAATTCGTGAACAGAATCGATGAGATCGTGATCTTCAATCCTCTTGGAGACAAGGAGATCAGGAAGATTGTTCATCTTCAGCTTGAGACACTTGCAGAGCGTGTCCAGCGGCGTGGTTATCATCTTGACTGGGATGATGCGGTCGAGGAGTATATCGCAAAAGCCGGTTTCGATCCTGCATACGGTGCAAGGCCAATCAGGAGATGCATCCAGAATGAGGTTGAAAACGAGCTTTCACGTGAGCTTCTCTCAGGTCATCTCTCGGATGGCGCACTTATACATCTATCAATGAAGGATGGAAAAGTCGCTGTATCAGTATAGGGCAGAGTCTTTCCGCTTTGCCTTCTCTCCTGGCCGGCTCAGTCCGGCCTTTTGCAAAGCTTCATAGCTTTCAGGGGTATCGGTGTCCAGAATGCATCCGATGCCCCCTTCATATATTCCTGTATCGTGGAGCGAGAGATACTCCTTCATCGTCCCGGAATAGGCCAGAAGGGCTTCTTTGTGAATCTTCCTGTAAACGACAGGATGCCCTGGTGTTCCGTTATGATAGGCTCTAGCGATTGTATATTTCTCAAGCAGCCTGATCGTTCCGGCTATGTCTTTGCTTTCAATGAGTGGCAGGTCTCCCGGGAGTATTGCAAAGTCATCATCTTCCACTTCCCTAATTCCCCGCAGTGTGCTCCAGCGCTGTCCTTTCTGGTAATCATCTGCATGGACGAACTCCACGTCATATCCAGAGAGTGTCTCTCTGATTCTCTCATCATCATGTCCTGTGACGACGATTGTCCTGAAAGCTCTGTCGATTGCAGAGATTGTGGATTCGATTATTGTCCTGCCGGAAAATGGCAGAAGGAGCTTGTTGCATCCCATTCTTTCCGATAGTCCCGCTGCGAGGAGTATTACAGTCATAGTGCCATTTTATGCTACAATCGGGGCATGCGGAACAGAAAAGACCTTTCACTTTTGATAAACCTTGCATCGCGGATAAGGGAAAACCCCAGAGAAGATCTCGATGATGCACTCTTCTATACGATCATGAGAGCCTGCTGGCTGGAAAAGGAAGTCCGATGCCTCGATAGCGTTGTAAGCAATCATGGCAAGAAATATCTGAGGACGTGTCTTTCAGGGCCAGAAGGGGAATGGACTCCTCTCCGCCGCATATTGCTGGATTTCACAGACCGGTTTGTAATGCTTGATGGTTTCCTGCTCGATGATATCATCATTGAGAAAGGTTTCATCGAAGAGCTCATCTCTGCTATCGATGCCAGCACGATGACAGCTGTTGCTGATGATATCTCTTCATATGAGATAGCAGGAGCTGTAGTTACTGATGAGTCTCTTCCTCTTTTCCAGGACATCAGAAAATGGAATGCAGATGCGGTTCTTACCAGGCCTCGTGTCTGTTATGGTGATGGGGAAAGGGCAAAGGAGCGTCTTGCATCGGCTTATCGTGATGTTCTTGCCAAAGCTGCAGAAGCAAAGCTCTCAACGCTTTCCATTGCACCGCTTTCAGATTATCCGCTGCCGCTCGAGGCTGATATCGCAGCTTCCTCTGTCAGTGTGTTCTTCTCTCTGCACCCGGAGACGCCAATGGCGGTTACATTCATACTCCCCGATGAGAAAAGCCTTGCGCTATTCCTTTCGACCGATCATCAGCAGGAATGAAGCGGCAAGAAGCAGGGGAGAAATGAGGATTGCATGAAATCCGAATCTTTCTGATAGCACTGCTCCGATACCTGCGCCTAGCGCGAAAAGAACTATGACAAGGGCATAATAGCCGGCATTCCTGATGCCTTCTGTGTCATCTTTCGTGATGTAAAGTGCGAGGTTCTCCATGCATGACTTCAGGTTGCCGATGCACATTGTGCTTGCATAAGCATGTCCTCTGGCTTTTCTGAATGCCTCCACCTGCAGTGCGCATGAGAAAGAGACCATCGCATTTGCGATTCTTGAAAGCTGTTCCGGCATGAATGCGACTGCGGTGAGAAAGACAATCTCCACAGCAAGCGTCAGATGCCGCCAGTGAAACAGTCCTTCATGGCTTTTCAGGTGCTCTCGGATGATTGCGGCTATAAATATTCCCAGGGCAAAAGATGAGAGCGGTATCAGATATGAAAGCGCTCCTCCCCAGTTTCCGGAGAAGAGCGATGCTGAGAGCAGGACTATGTTCCCTGTCTGCGCGTTGGCGAATACACCATCGCGCATCATGAAGGTATATGCATCCTGCAAGCCTCCGGAGAGCGTGATTAGCATCATCACGGCAATGCTTTCGGAAGCCTGTGGTCTGTTACTGTACTTTTCTTGCATCCTCAAGAACTGTATCCTCGGAAGATCTCTTTACCTTGCAAGGCTTTATGTGCCAGATATCATCTGCATATTCCTTGATTGTCCTGTCTGAGGAGAACTTTGCGGATGAAGCGATGTTTATGACAGCCTTCCTGTTCCACTCTGCCGGATTTGTCTTGTAGAGCATTGCAGCGCTCTCATGCACATCATGATACATCCTGAGATCTGCCATGAGGTAGTATCTGTCGTGGCCATGGCCGAAAATCGACTCTTTGAGAGGTGAGAAAATGTCCGGCTCATTGATTGAGAAGTATCCAGAGTCTACAAGTCCGATCATTGCCTTGATCTCCGGATCCTTTTCAACCCATTCCCTGGGATTGTAAGAGGAGGAGAGAGCTGCAATCTCTTCTTCAGTATGTCCGAAGATGAAGATATTGTCCTTCCCGACTTCCTCAGCTATCTCAACATTCGCACCATCGAGTGTTCCCACGGTAAGCGCACCATTGAACATGAATTTCATGTTTCCTGTTCCGGATGCTTCCGTTCCTGCTGTTGAGATCTGCTCAGAGATATTCGTTGCCGGGATGATTGCCTCTGCCATTGTCACGCGGTAATTAGGCATGAAATATACTTTGAGCTTGTCACGTACACGGCTGTCACTCGCGATTACTTTCGCGACGTTGTTTATGAATTTGATGATGAGCTTTGCATTGACATACCCCGGTGCTGCCTTTCCTCCGAAAAGGAATGTAGTCGGCTGGAATGCATCAAGATACTGGCTGTCCGTCTTCATCCTGTTGTAGATCATGAGGATGTTGAGAGCATTCAGAAGCTGTCTCTTGTATTCATGTATTCTCTTCACCTGGACATCAATGAGAGAAGATGTGTCGAGAATAAAACCACTGTCATTCTTGAGGAATGTCGCAGCCTTCTCCTTTGCCTTCTCCTTCACACGTCCGAATTCCTCTACAAATGCAGCATCATCGGCAAACTTCCTCAGGTCTGCGATACGGTCGTAATCCGTAATCCACTTGTCTCCAATTGCCTCCGTGATGAGAGAAGAGAGAGCGGGGTTCGCATCGAGAAGCCAGCGGCGCTGTGTAATGCCATTTGTCTTGTTGTTGAAACGTTCCGGGAAGATGGTGTTGAATTCCGGGAACATGTCTTTCTTCAGCAGTTCTGAATGGAGTTCTGCAACACCGTTTGTTGAATGGGAACCGATGATTGACAGATTCGCCATTCTTACCATTTTCGGATTGGATTCCTCGATGATTGAGACCTTTGCA
>CASEGX010000097.1 GCA_949287505.1 uncultured Spirochaetales bacterium
ATATGAAACAGGAAAACAGGTAGGAAAATAAAAAGCGCTGGCAGTCTTTCGTGTTTTCAAGGAAGCATTCTAAAAGGAATATCTAGAGCTGAAAGAGGCGGAGCACAACTACCCCGCCTCTTTCCATCACACATCACCGAAGATATGCTCAGGAGTTCCTTCCGGCCAGCTGGTGAAATCCGCAGGTTCGATTCTTAGAAGTTCCTCTTTGTAATCCCCATACTTAACCCCGCCGATTTCAAGATAGTCCTCTGCCGGGACAAGCTCGAGAATCTCTCCTGTCCTCAGATTCTGGCCGCAATAGGCAGTGCCGACGACAAGCCTCTCGTCCGGTTCCAGCTTCATCAGAAGCTCCTTGGCTTTAGTAAGCGCCTCACGCACATCGAGATAGCACCATGTCCAGGTGTCATCATTGTTTTCGAACTCGACACATATCGCTTTCACTACGCGGATGTGATCCGGTCTCTGGTATTTCTCTGACATAGGAAACTGCATCCTATATCAACGAATTCTGGAAAAGCTCAAAGATAACTCACACTTACCGATTCTCATTTGCTGATCGTATATAGTTTAGCACCAGATAGACAACTCCAACACCTATGACAAGGGAACCGAAAACAACTCCGCCGATTCCATCAGAAATATGGTGTTCACCAATGGTGCTGAATGACATTATAGCTGTCTGGGTAAGTACGAAACATACGAGGATGCTACACAGACTTACTACTCTCAAGGCTTCCGCTTCAAGACTACCATCATGTCGAAGCCGTATTATCGCCGCAATCTGTATGGTGAAATCAACGAATGTATAACAGGCAATCGCAAGAGCCATCACCATGCCATATGCCCCTGGGCTACCTCCGAAGAAAAGCCTTATGGAATAGCACACATAGCATAGTCCAGAAAAAATGATGACAGAAGAGACCTTAAAAGCCGTTTTCAACTGTATGCCTCTTTCCTGCCCATTCATCTTCAGTGCTTCATATCTTGCCACGGCGATACCACTGCTGAAAAGCGCATTCGCAAACATGAAAAATGATGACGAAATGATGCTCAGTGCAATCTTGATAAGAACCATGACACAGTCCTTGCCAACAGCAAGAAAATGAAAAGTCCTACGTTTACTTCTATATTGTGCTCTTAGTTCTCTGATGCTTTCCCCTGTAGAATGGAAACTGAATACTGCACATAGCCCAATGTTGGCAGAGATCAGGAGAATGAAAAGTGCCATTACTCCCCCTGTCAGGGCTGTCATCATCCCATTCTCAGGATTCTCTGCTTTGTTCAGCATCAGATTCACAACTGTTGAAAGAGAGAGTGCAAGGGCGCTAAAAGACGCTTCGCGCCCTCCCCACGAAGCTGTATTGAGGTTCTGTCTCTTATGGAGGGAAACAGGCAAAACGGATATGGTGTAAATGACAGTCAACACAAGAGCGGGTATATAATCCAAGCTCATATACAGGGCTGTTGTATCAAGCTGCATAATCGAAAACGCTGCAAGAACCACAGAGACAGGAAGCATGGCTGCGGGAACAATGCATACCGCAATCTTCTGCCTCTTCTCATCCTTATTGCTCATCACCTGCAATACAATACCCCAGAGAGAGGCATATTCCATAAGCGATGATGTGACAGTGATATAGGCCAGTCCTCTTGCAGCAGACCATATGATGAGAAGCAATGCCGCAACAGCTGATATGATTATACCTCTTCTTTCAAGTCTCTTCCGTCTTTGCATACAGTCTCTCCGCCTGATGGCTTGCAGTCAGATGGCTCTTGTCATCAGCCGTTGACATGATCATTCCCGGCCTTGTTTCAATAAGCCCATATGGTTCAATTGCATTACGGATTGCATCGGCATATTTCATATCATCAAAGCCCTGAAGTACATCGATTGTCATCTTTCCTCCTGCACAAAGCATATTGACCACCAGGCCTGAGACAGCATTGTTGTAAAAGCGTGTACTGTCAACATACCGGCTGTAATCATTCAGATTCAGCCTTCCAAGATAGCTGAGAACGTAAGTGTCATTGACCATTCCGTCGAAGAATGCCATCATTCTTTTCTTCTCATCAAGTGTCTTCAGCTCATCAAGCTTGTTATAGAGATATATCTGCTTGTTGACACTGGCCTTTACAGTGTTTTCCTCTCTTTGTGCATTAAGCAGTTTTCTGAAATTGGCCGCCGTAGTCTTCATATCCGAATCCAGATCCGCAACTGTAAAAGGAAGATACGCTGTTGAAATGCAATCACAATGAGTCTTTTCCATTCCGAGTACTTTTCTCATATCCATTGCGAGGTTGCACATTATTGGTTTATCAGCATCCATATTCAGCTTCTGCAAAGCACTGGATATGAGGATTGCGGCAAACAGTGAAGGGGTGGCTCCTGCGTCTTTTGCAGCGCTTACGAACCTATCTTCATCCATTATTAATTCCGTTCTCCAGCTACGAGTTGGGTTTACAGCTGCCTCTGGGAGATGTAATGCAGTTGTATCCGGATTGTAGACTTTGGAATCATCTGAATAGAAGTATTCACGTTTGAATGGTTCTTTATCCTCTTCCGGATCGATCACCTGCCCAAGCAATCGTGTTCCATCGCTTGAGAATTCCTTCCTGTAGCGGAAAGAACAATAGTAATAAAGAAGACTCTCAACGAACGGCAGTATTCCCTTCCCATCACAAAGCCCATGATGGAACGAAACTCTGATGATATTTCGGAAGAATGTGACGTCAACCAGATGGTATCCTGTCGCCATGCTTCCGAGCTTTCGGAACTTCGCAGTGCAGACAGCCACCATTGAATTATAGTCAGGTGCCATATAATACACTCCGTTCCTCTCAACCAGTTTCCGCACAAGGTAAGGGAATCTTTTCTCACACGCTGTAAGCGCTCTCTGGATTGGGCCGCCTGAAATCCTGTCTTTCATCTCGATTTCAATGACAGTGCTTCCATAACCTTTCGCCCTGTAGAGGAATGATTGTCCTGAGCGTATTCTCTTCATGTCACTTCCTCCTCAATCAGCTGTTGATGATTCTGTCCGAAAGCTTGATGACTTCATCCTCAATTCTGGATTTTGCCGATCTGAGGATGACTGCGTGTATAACTGGTACAACTGCCGCACCTGCAATTCCAACAATGCCGATCATACTTCCGATAATCAGATTGTTTCCCATCAGACACATGCTCATTCCCGCTCCAAAAACCAGAGCGAAGAATATCCCAATCAGCAAGGATGGTATAAAAGCTTTTCTCTCAGCGCTTTTCTTCAGTGCTTTGAGCTGGTCGATATCCGATCTTTCACTTATGAACTCCTTGCGGATCTTCTTCGCAAGTTCCACATCCTGGGATGAATGTGTATAAGTCGATTTGTTTTCCATATCTTTTTTCTCCTATCTGATTCAGATGATATGGAATTAATATTGCGGCTATGCTTACAGATTGTTGCTGTTGTATTGCTGCGGCATGAGAATGGTAAATGTTGTTCCCATGCCTAGTTCGCTGGTAACGGAAATATCGAAAGAAAGAGCATTCGCAATCTGCTTTACCATAGCAAGCCCCAGCCCGTTACCTTCTGCGGAGGTATCTGCACGATATTGTTTCTCGAAAATATGATGAATATCTTCTTCACTGATACCGCATCCTGTGTCTGATATCCTGAATTCCGCCTTGTCTCCAGAAAGATGGAGTGATACTCCAATACTGCCTTTCTCTGTGAATTTCACCGCATTGGATACGAGGTTTGAAACAAGCAGAGAAACCATCGATTCATCGCTTCTTATCTCAATCTCATCGATATCGGCTTCAAGTGTCAGATTCTTCTCTTCAATCCTCTCCTCATACTCTATAAGCACATCACGTACAGTCTCACTGAGGGAAAGCACCTCGTTACGTGAATATATCTGCTGGCTCTCAAGCTTTGACAAATAAAGGATATCTGATACAAGCCGGGTCATACGTTCTGCCGTCGTATTTATCTTTCTGATGTATTCCGGCTTACAGTCGTATTCCAGAAGCTGGGCATAATTCCTGATGACAGCAAGAGGGGTCTTGAACTCATGGCTTACATTCGAGATGAAATCCTCCCGCAGAACCTTCACGCTGTTCAGCTCGTCTGAAAGCCTGTTCAGATTATCTGTGATCTCCTCATATTCATCTGCAGGCAGCAAGCCTGAAGTCTTTATGTGCTTTCCGTAATTTCCTTTTCCAAGCTCATTCGTGAAGTTGAGAATCGTTCTTATCTGGCGTCTTACTGTCAATGAATAGCATATGGATTCCACTATTGTGAAAGCAATGGCTATTACGAATATATTCAGAAACGTGGCAAGTGCGGCATCATGAAGCTGCTCTTCCGTCAGTTTCAAACCAAGCGTATTCTCAATGATTCTGGTAAACAATGACACGCTCACTGTAAGCGCTATCGATACAAGCATGAAGTAGAGGCAGAAGTGCTGCAGCAGACGGATAAAGATGCTTCTTCTCATTCTCATCTGAGTACCGCCTTGTATCCAAGCCCACGTACAGTGACAATCTCAAAGGATTGGGAGTCTCTTGTCTTTTCCCTTATGCGGGTGACATAGACATCAACAGTCCGAACCGTGGCCTCGCTTTCCAGTGGCCAGAATTCATTCATGAGAGCCTCTCTCGTGAAGGTCTTCTTCGGATATGAAAGGAATTTGTAGAGGATATCGAATTCACGGCTTGTGAGTTTTATTTCAGAACCATTCAGGATTGCGCTCCTCTCTTCCTCATCCATTACGAAATCCGCAAGCTCTATCCGTTTTCTCTCCTTTATGCCCGCACGCCTCAGAAGCGCTTTTATCCTCAGATCAAGCTCGGCGAAGTCAACAGGCTTGACCATGTAATCATCTATGCCCTCTGAGAATCCGCGTGTCTTACTGTTTATATCCCCCAGTGCTGATACAAAGATTATCGGAATATTCTGATTGTCTTCTCTCAGCATATGGGCGAATTCAAATCCATCGACATTTCTCATCATTATGTCGGAGATGACAAGATCTATATGATTCTCTGCAACTGCATCCCATGCCTCGCTTACATCAAGACAGGAAGACACTTCATATCCTTTGCGGATAAGAAATGCCTTCATTGTGAGATTGAGATCCCTGTCATCTTCAACAAGCAGTATTCTTGACATATACAGGAATTATATCCCAGTTTGCTCAATAATAGAATATGGCGCTCAATGTTGGGGATACATAGAAGTCTCCACTGACTCCGAATTTACCGTTGTCGAGATTAACGTCAACGAAGTTGCTCCCTATCTGAGTCCCGATACCAAGACCGAAAACATTGTTTATCCTCCAGTCGGCACCGATATATCCTCCAACTCCGAAAGAGAAGAAGCCGAGATTCGTTCCTTCCATTGATAGTCCCAGGGCGATATCCAGGCTGACTCCCGACTCCCCAAAGCTGTAACGATAGGAAGGCCCGACAAGCATTCCGATCTTCCAGTCGTTCACATCCTTCAGATTAAATTCGGCATTAATGCCTGCATAATATCCGACAGGACCATCATTGACAAAACCGAAGTTATCGGAATTGAGTCCCATATAGTTCTTTCCATCGTGAAATGAATATGATGGACCGACAGTTGTGAAACCATCAAACGAAGCAAAAAGACCACAGCAGCACACAAGTGATGCAACCAGCATAATAAGAACTTTTTTCATTTCTTTTTCTCCTTGATTTTGTTCTGTCACCATTAGAAGCTCTTATTGTTTGAAATTCATTACTGCTATATTGCTGTTGTTTTCTTCCGCCCCAAAAGGAGAACATGTCCGCTTGAAAACGGATAGGTTGTCCGCCCCAGTTCGGAGAACCTATCCGCAGGAATCGTAGAATCCTTTATGAAACGTCCGTCAAACGGAGATCAGTGCCGCTGAGATGAAGCCTCTTTGCCTTCTGAAGGATCCGTCCTTTTATGGACTGTCCTATGCTCGTTATCGAGAACAACTCCTCCATCTTCTCCGGCTGGCACTGCATGCAGAGGAGAATGGAATGCCCCCTCTCGGAGAAGGTATTGAACATCTGCTGTACAAGAAATGGATCCATCTGAGAGACATTCGGGAATTCGTCGATGCACAGCAGGTCGAATCTCGAATAGTACATGAGCTTGCTGTCCAGCGTCTGTCCATCTGTGTTCCTGTAGAGCCTTAGGAGCTGGTCATAGAGAACAGGGAACGACGTCCACCTCGTGCGTAGCCCGGCCGCGCATGCGGATGTGGCAATCATCCTTGCGATCCATGACTTGCCCGTTCCCGGAGGTCCCCAGATCACGAGATTGAAGCCGCTACGTATGAATCCAAGAGAATTCAGCTCAGAGATGTATTCCAGGTCCAGCCTGCGTTCCGGGGAATCGATGATGTCAGAAAAGGAGCATAGGCTTCCTATCTTTGCCCGTCTTGCATAGCGTTCGAATCTCTCATTCGAGAACCTTGCAGCACAATCTCGGAGGCATGACGAAAGATCCTCAAGGGAAGGCCGGCCTTTCTCGGCTATCATGCGTATGTCCTCAGCTGCCTTCTGCTGCCCCAGCACATGAAGGGAGTCGCAGATGGAGAGTATGTTATCCTTCGTATCCATTGCCATCCTCCTTGTGCGCGATGTAGATGCTGTTGATGTTCTGCTTCTCCTGCCTTGTCTTCTCGCTGTCTGCGATACATCTGGAGACGA
>CASEGX010000098.1 GCA_949287505.1 uncultured Spirochaetales bacterium
AGAGATTGTTAAGAATGATGCCGAGATAGTCATAAATGGTTTGAAGTGAGTCTAAAGTAAAAAGCGGATGCTGATTCACTTTAAATCTGAAAACTCTTTCTGTAGTGGTTTTAATTTGATGGCCGCAATCAATGATAGCATCCAATTCTCAAGGGGCGTATACTAGTTTTGAAGCTTTTATTAATAAATAATACCAAATACAGAATAAAATTTTTGGGTCTTTACAGAATTGTGTGGGATTTGAAACTGTAGGGTCCCCTCAAAGAAGCCTGCTTGATTTTAAGGAAGAAGTATTCAGTATCCCTGTAACCATAGGCTTTCCTTCTAATTGTCTTGATCATGTTGTTCACCCCTTCAACCTTCCCTGAGGAGATTGGGAACTTGGCATGGTAGACGATTCCCATCAGGTGCTGCTCCATCGTATCGCAGAAAGAGAGAAGCTCGGGGACATTGCTCTGTCTAGCCAGCTTAATCCATGATTTCATCCCTTTGTATAGCTTGGTTATGCTTGTCACGTCATATGCAAGGCTGAACTGCTCAAGAAGAAGGTAGCAAACAGAGAGATCCTCGTTTGCTGCAAGGATGTCCTTCAGCCTTTTCTCCCTGTATGGGCTCCGTATCCTCTCGCCCGGAGGAAGCGGCTTTCCCTTATCCAGATACAGCGCATGCAGCCTTATGTTGTTTTCATGGGCTTCTCTGTCCATTGCCCTCAGAGTGTCCATTCTGGATAGAAGAAGGTATCTGGAGTTCTTTAACAGTGTATATCCTTTCTCATTCCCGTTTTCCAGCATCTCGCGCTGCTTCCTTCTCCTTATTGCTGTAAGGACTGTATCGTTGTACAGCTTCACAAGATGGAAATGGTCATAGATTATGCGTATCCCCGGCCATCTCTCCCTGAATGCAGAATCATACTGCGCATTCATGTCCATGGACACCGCTTCAATATGCTTCATCCACTCATCTCCCATGCTGGAAAAGAAATGATAAGCCTGCTCCTTTGTCTTCCCGGCCTCGAGAAACAGCACATGGCCGGTCTCCAGGTCTGTGACTACGGTTGCATACCTATGCCCTTTGTGAAGCTTGAATTCATCGATGCCTATATATCTGCAGACAGGCGGTTCCATTCCATCCAGCACTGCCCGGAGGTTCGCCTTATCTATCTCATAGATGATATTCGGATGCACCGACAGCGATCTTGCTGTCTCGCTTGCATTTGCTCCGCTGTTCAGCCTGGTGCGTATCCTCCTTCCCATCCGCTTCGTAATGAAATGTCCTGGTTCTTTGAATCGAATTTCCTGCATCTCTGTATGATTGCAGCTGCCTGATGAACAGCTGTATCTGTCATATCCTGCGATGATGATATGAATGTGCCCGAGAAGGTCGATGTCCTGTATCCTCATTTCCCGCTTCCCATGCCGGTGCATTGCACTCCCGCATTCCGGGCATCTTTCAGGCCTCGGCGTTGTGCTGATTCCTCTCGTGACGTAAATCTCCTTCCCTGTCCTTGTCGTTACAAGCTCCGGTTCCGCTGTGACGGAAAAGCATGACAGCTCATGTCGTATTGTGATACTCTCTTCCATGGGTTTCGTCCTTGTTTATGTTCGTTTTGCAAGTTAAACATTACAGGATGAAACCTTTTCTTGTCTCTAGTTGTTATTGATTGTTTTTAAGTGAATCCCACACCTTTCTGTATAGAGCCAATGATATAAGACCTAAAGTGGGACCAGATGCAAACAATGAAACACTCACACGTCTTGTCGCTTTTCTAAATGATGCTACAGGATATCCTGTTTCAATAAACAACCTGATTCATAGAATCAAATCTGCTGGCTACAAAATGTATTACGAATTGATTAATAAATATATGGATGCTTTTAAATCCTCATATCTGTATTACGAAACAGAATTTCATATGGTAAAGGGTGGAGAGAGATTTGGAAAGACTGACAAATACTATCCAATAGATACAGGCTTATTAACCCTTACAAAGGGAAATATGAGTGAAAATTATGGAGTACTTCTAGAAACCATAGTCTATCTCGAATTGAAACGTAATGGTTATAAAGTAAGTGTTGGCAGAAATGACAATGATAACTCAGAAA
>CASEGX010000099.1 GCA_949287505.1 uncultured Spirochaetales bacterium
GCAGCCTTCGCCGAAGACGCTCTCCATTCCTGCGATGTACTTATCGACGATCTCGACAGGTACATATGCCTGTATTGTGCCTGCGAATCCTCCTCCATGGACACGCGACGCACCATCACCCTGAAGGATCTCGTCGGAGTATGCAAGCGCGAGAGACAGTCCCTGCTCATATGGAGAAGAACTCGGATAGACATTCTGCAGATACTTGAATGAGCTGTTGCCGCTGTCTTCCACATACAGGAGGAATTCATCGAAGTCATTTCTCTGGAGGCATTCAGTCATCCTGTCTACACGTCTGTTCTCAGAGAAGAAATGGTAGGCTCTCAGAAGTGCCCTGTCATTGCCTATCTTTTTCCTGAGCAGGCCGAAATCATTGATGAATGCTTCAGGATCGACCTCTCTGAGATTCTCCTTGCCATAATATGACGCTATCAGTCTCATTTCAGGAGGTATTGCGGCATATTCCGGTGTGAGGTCCGCATGATTTCCCCTTGAGTCCGTGATGATCATCGAGTATGGGAAATCATTGAAGTCCACATCAAGTGGGGTTACGACCGGGTTGTCATTATCCTTGAAGTCAATTGCTATGACGCCACCATGTGCGCAGCATGCCTGATCCAGAAGCCCTGAAGGCTTTCCGAAGTAGACGTTCTCCGCATATTTGCTCATCTTCGCAAGCTCTATTGAGCTGAGCTTGTCATCATTATAGAGATTATTGAAGATCTCAGCAGTAAGCACCTCGATTGCGGCAGATGATGAGAGCCCTGAGCCCTTGAGCACTCTTGTGGTCGTATTTGCCTGCCAGCCTCCAACGTCGATTCCACGATCTGCGAAACCTTTTGCGATTCCTCTTATGAGGGATTCCGTCTTGTTGCGCTCATTCTCTTTCACATCAAGATCCGAGATGTCGACCTCGCAGACAGGGAAGCCTTCGCTTGCGATTATCACCTTATTGTCATTTCTCTTCGTGACAGCGCCTATTGTGTCGAGATTGATTGAAGCGCCTATCACCTTGCCGAGATTGTGATCTGTATGGTTTCCTGCGATCTCCGTTCTGCCAGCTGCGGAGAAAATCGCGGCATCCTTTGTCCCGAAAAGCTCTGAATGCTTATCAAGAAGAGCCTCAAAGCGCTCATCCATGTCCTTTTCCGTATACTCGTTTCCATACAATGATGGGTAGAGTCCGTGTAATTCCTTCACCAGTTGATCCTCCTTTGCCGGATTTTCTATGATTTTATCATAGAATCGGCAAGAAGACTCCATTCCTCTATTGTGAGGAGATGAATTGCTGAATATACAATTACATATTTGTGAATATAACACAGTATGATGTAATAAATTATGGATGAAAAAGCACGAGAACAAGTCAATCAAAGAGCCTTGGAAGGAGACACGTTCACGTATGCCTCGATACGCCCAGTCGTCGTAGATCTGAAGCTTAACCTGAAGTGCCTGAATAAGAAGGATCAGAAAAAGCCCTTGCATTACTTCACGGAATGTGGATGGCTCTGCAACTACCTGCTCGCCATGAGCGATGATGAATTCCGCTCCTTTGATACGCATACAAGAGACATATGGTCTTACGAAAAGAACAGGAACAAGGCTGAAAGGCATATCGAGATGCCTGTGAAGTTCATCCAGGCTGTATATTTATCTCTCAAGTAGGACATGACATCCCTTGCAGCGAAGAAAAAGAAGACGAGGAAGAGAAAACGAAAAGCTGAAATTCGGCAGTGAATATGACAACATAGGTCTCAGCCAGTATGGGAATACCCATTGGAATGCTATGGTGACGAGGGGAACAGGAACGGGAAATACCGCAACACAATGCATATAGCGGGAATCAAACGGCTGATAAGGGTATTCGGCATGGATCAGATTCCTCAGGATGCGGAATACGCTAATGTAAAACCTGCAAAGAGACCGTCAGGGATATATCTCCTATTGACATACTATGTACCAAAAAAAGAAGGCTCTTCACGTTTTTCTGTGGGATTGAGCTCTGACAGAAGGGATGGAGATGAACTGAATCAAAGAGAAGAAATAATCTTCATCCCTGTATCCATAGGCAATTCTCTTAGCAACCTTGATCCTGTTGTTGAAGCCTTCCAGCTTGCCAGTTGAGATCGGATGGGAGGCGTGGGCGATTAGGCCATCAATCCGCTTCTCCTTGAGTTCGGCGAATCTCATCAATGCAGGAATACCGCTTGCCTTGGCACCATCAAACCATACGGTCCAGCCCTTCCTGGCTTCTTCTGCATCCCTTATATCGAAGAGCCTTGCCATCTCCTCCTTCATCGCATGGCACAGGGCAAGATCGGCATGGTCATCAAGTATCCTCTTCAAGGATGAAGCTTCATCATCTGAAAGGCTGCTTTCTCCGGCAAGAAGGATCCATCTTGCCC
>CASEGX010000100.1 GCA_949287505.1 uncultured Spirochaetales bacterium
GCCATCGTCAGCAGTGCTTACGAATACGTGCTTAACATGCACATGCTTTGACGACATGATATCGATTCCATCGGTATTGGCGACATGTCTGTTGTTGTCGATGATAATATTCTCAATCTTCACATATTCCGACATATCGACAGAGAGACTCCAGTCCATTGAGTCCCTTATTATGATGTTGTGGATATCGACATTTCTTGAACCCCTGATCCAGAGCGTGTACATCGGACGGAGGATTTTCTCCACGCCTTCATTCCACTTATCCTCTGCGTATCTTATACGGGCTCTGTATGCAAAGCGCGAGGTATCCTCAGGTTTTCCCATTGGATCTGTCAGTACTGGTGGAAGCTTTGTATATCCAAGAGCTTTTAGAAGCGGCCTTTCGTGAGGAAGGTATACGAAGTACTCGCCATTTGCGTTTATTCGTCCGCCTCCGCATATCGTCACATTCTCGGCGTCGACTGCCTGTATGAACGCATCTGTAAACTTCGTCAGATCCTTTGATGCCTCGATTGATGCTCCTGATGCGATGAAGAGAGTTGTGTTTGAATGAATCGAAAGCGTTCCTGTGGTATATGCACCACCTTCTACAAGGACTGTTCCTCCGTTTTTGCCTGCTTCATCGAGAGCCTGCTGTATAGCGGCTGTTGAAAGCACTCCTCGCTCTGTCGTAGCGCCGAAATCCTTAACATTGAATACAGGTCCCGATGGAAGCTCTTCATCAGAAATATATCTGTGATACGGTATGTCTGTGTAATAATCACCGGTATAGATGATTCCGTTATCTGGGAAAGTCGGGTTATCGTACTCCTTTTTCATCTTATCTCCTGATGAAAGCTTAACCGATATAATTGCAGATTAAAGGGCAGAATGCATTATTGATGTAACTATTTCATTTGAATTCACTCGATTCTACGTCTTCCTATTTTCTCTGGGATTGAAAGTTTGCTACCAAAGCCTTCTCCCTGCCTGAAACTTGCGGCATCTCCGCCTCTCGAATAATAGGATCTTGTGGTTATCTTCATATCTGCAAATATCATCCGCTGGGTTTTCTCCTTGTTCTCGTTCCTGATGAGAGCAAGCGCGGTGTCATCATCAGCATCCGCCGTTCTTGAGCTCAGGGCAAGGACCGCACCTCTTATGAAGCTGTCCTTCGTGATGTGCTTTCCCATTTTCCGAAGCTTTTCTATTTCCCTCTCGGCTGATGACACAAGGTAATCCCAGAGGTAGATTGATGTCTCTGTCTCCTCGAGAGTGCCGTATGCGACTGATGTCTTTGTCCCGTCCTGATTGTATGATGTGACGATGTAGACTCCGGTTGATTCGGATATGTAATTCATCAGGACTCTGGCGTAGTATGGAAATCTGCCAGCTTGGTAAAGAGGAACCATGTATATTCTCTCCTCTCTGTCCTCATCTAGGGATATGCTACCCCTTGCCATTAGTGATTTGGCTTTCTTGATTGCTTCTGCTGCTTCATTCTCGAAAGGCGACGATGACAGAGCAAGGAGTTTTCTAATCCTGTCCTTTTCCTTTTCTGTTTCTTTTGCCGCCAGCTTAACCTTTGATTTCTCAAAGCCTTTCTCAAGGCCGAGCATGGAACAGCACTCTCTGAAAGATGCGGAGTGATCAAGATCTTTATAAAGACTGAAAGCGAGCGCATGACCAAGCTCGTGAATGAAGATGTTCTCCGTATCATGCCAGGAGGCTGAATTCAGTATCTCTTCTGATATCACGATGAGTTTATCAGTGGGGGAGAAATAACCGAGCTTACGATCTGTCAGAGAAGGTGCAATGAGTATCCTGCTGAAAAGGCTGTCATATCCTTTGATTACACCTTTTCCCCTCAGTTCCGCTTCCTTTTCCCTTCCAAGGGCTTCAAGCTTCTTCTCTGCGTTATCAATACGTGTGCTTCGTACAGTTATTATCCGTTCCACTCGCTGAATATATTGCAAAACGAAAGGTTAGGAAAGAAGAAAGGACACATAGGAATCTGTTGTTTTGATAATCTCCTCCGGTGTTCCTTCTGCTGCTTTCTCCCCATCCTTCATTATCATGATTCTGTCCGATATCCTCAGCAGAGCCTTCATATCATGGCTGACTATTATCATCGCGCATCCTTCCTTCCTGAGAGATGAAAGAAGATCCAGAATTCCTTCCGCTGTAGTTGTGTCGAGAGATGATAGCGGTTCATCCAGAAGGAGTATGTCAGGAAAGAAAGCCAGCGCTCTTGCAATCTGGACACGTTGCCTTTCACCTCCTGAGAGCTTGTCAGGACCTCTTTGATAAAGACTTTCATCAAGTCCGACCTTCCTGAGGGCTTTGCGTGCTTTATCTTCAGCTTCCTTTTTCTTCATGCCCCTTATTCTCAGAGCCTCGCTTACGATGGCTGTTATATCCATCATTGGATCAAGAGAGCCGTATGTATCTTGAAATACCATACCGATTTCGGAATCTGATGCAACAATTCCATTATCAGGCGTTTCTATTCCTCCGAGAATCCTCAGCAGTGTTGTCTTGCCACAGCCTGACATCCCGGCTATTCCGAGAACCTCTCCCTTTCTGAGATACAGTGACATTGATGAGACTGCCTTCTTTCCCCTGAAGCTTTTTGAGATTCCTACAGCATTCAGTATTATTTCCTTTGATTCCTTTTTCCTTGTCTCTATCTCTGAAACAGAATTTACCAGCTGCCGTGTATATGGGTGCGTGGGGTGA
>CASEGX010000101.1 GCA_949287505.1 uncultured Spirochaetales bacterium
CGTCCTGGCAATGACTCTGCTTACGGAGAATCCGGCATCGCATGCGATAGGCAGACACATGGCATCCTCACTTTCCTCAATGACAGGCCGCAGCTCGGGAATGGCCGGTTTCGTGAACTCCACGCTCTTTGTATGTGCCGGTGCTATGGGGATAATAGGATCGCTTGAGAGCGGAATACTCGGCAACAATGATATCCTCTACTCGAAATCTGTAATCGACTTTGTCGCTGTGATGATAATAGCCTCCGTCTCAGGTGTAAGTTCCGTCTTAGCGGCAGTCCCTACATTTCTCTATGAAGCCTTCCTGACGCTCATAGCAGGCTCCATAAGCCCATACCTGACAGATACTGTAGTGCAGGAGATGAGCGCATCCGGCTCTATTGTGATAATAGGAATGGGGTTGAATATGCTTGGAATCACAAACCTCAGGCTTTCAAGATATATCCTTGCGCCTTTCATCGTGATTCCGCTTTGCTACCTTCCGTTCTGATCCTTCTTGTCCAGGCCGATGAGGAATATCTCGAATGAATCCTCACGGGAAGCCTTGGGCTTGAATGCCTTTGCTTTTGTGAACATCTGACGCATCGTTTTCAGCACTTCCTGCTCGCCTCCGCCCTGGAAGATCTTTATCACCATATTCCCATGGACCTTCAGCTGCTCTCCTGCAAGGATTACTACCTGCTCGGCAAGCCATTCGGAGCGGGTGGTGTCGACAATCCTGTTGCCTGTAGTCATGGGAGCGGCATCGGATATGATTGCATCATATGGTCCTTCTTCCACTAGCTTTGCCCTGATCTCCTTCGAGAAGGCATCGCCCGTGAAACTGATGACAGTAGGCGGAATTGGATCAAGAGAGAGAGGATTGAGATCGACAGAGACGATCTTCCCGTTTCCTTTAATGAGCTCTCTATGGGTGAACAGCGTCCATGATCCTGGAGCAGCCCCGACATCAAGGACAGAGTCCCCGGGCTTAATCAGCCTGTGCGCTGTATTGATCTCCTCAAGCTTGTATACCGATCTTGCCGGATAGCCTTCGCTGTGGGCTTTCTTTGTGAAGAAATCCGCTTTGTCTCTTCTTGATACTGCCATACCGAGAGTTTATGCGAAAGAACACCATGGGTCAAATGAAACGCCGGACGGCATATGGGGTGGGAGAGAAGGCCGTCCGGCGTAGAAACCAAACCTAAAAGGAGGTCTGAATGTTGCTCTGTAACTACAAGATATGACTATTTGGGAAACAAGACTATAGAGTTCATGAAATCAACATTTTCACACAGTATCAACATAAAGCAAAGGCACCGTTTAGCGGTGCCCTTGAATACACTAAAAAGGAGGTTTGTTGAAAAAAACTGTTTGCTCGTAAATCACTATGCAGGAAGCGTGCCAACTCTTTAAATTGGTTTTAAATGATTGTTTTCAATGATATTACGGCTTTTAGATGTGCAGATTTTTCACATCGTGAAGTTTGTGCATGCCGCAATTCTCCATTTCTGTGAAAAAATGCATCGATTGACTACGAATAGCGCAAACCGTAATGTATTTTTCATGGGAAATAGCATACTTAACAGAAGAATGCGCTATGTATTCTGGCCCGGGATGATCTCAGGCCTGATTGCAGCTAATATCGTACTTTACGCGCTTGCAGCATTTCTCTTTCCGCGCCTTACATACATATTGTCCATGGTCCCGGCTCTGGTCTATTACAATCACTGGTACTGGCAGTTCGTGACATATATGTTCATGCATGGCGGGGTATGGCATCTTGTTTTCAATATGCTTGCCCTGTATATGTTCGGAATGCCGGTCTCCCGTTCTATCGGGTCGAATGAATTCCTGCTCTTCTACCTCCTTACAGGAACGCTATCGGGCATAGCAAGTTTTTTCACCTTCCTGCTATCAGGACATAATTACATCCTTCTCGGTGCTTCTGGGGCGATATACGGGGTTATGCTGCTATTCTCGGTCTTCTTCCCAAACGCTGTAGTCTATGTCTTTGGTATGATTCCGGTACGTGCACCTATGCTCATGGTAATCTATTTCCTTATAGAATTCCTCGGTTCTATATCATCGTACGGTGGGGTTGCCCATGTAACACATCTTTTTGGACTTCTGTTCGCATTTCTCTATTGTCTTATCCGGTTTAGGGTGAAGCCGTGGAGGGTCTGGGGTTTCTGATTCTGCCCCAAAAGAATGCAAACTTAATCATTTTTTATAAGAACTGCAGTATTATCTTTTTTAAATTTATGAAATTATCATTGATAAAAAGGCATACCTCTTTACATTTTCCCCAAAGATTGTGAATATGAGGCTATATTGGAGGAATATCGGAAATGCCGAAAACATCTGATTCTGCAAACAAGAAGCTTCTCGCTGCTGCTATCACAGCAACGAAGGCAAGGGATATCAAGGATCTTCTCGACAAGGGAGCTGATATCAACACCCATAATGAGTGGGGCCTTACACCTGTAATGCTCGCAGCTCAGTACAACCACTCTGTAGCAGTGCTCAATGCCCTCATCGCAGCTGGTGCTGACATCCATGAGGCAGAGCCGAAGTACAGGTCAAATGCTCTCCATCTCGCAGCAAACAGCTCAAAGAACCCGAAGGTCATCGAGGCTCTTCTCGCTGCTGGTGCAAACATCGAGGCAAGGAACTACCTTGGCGAGACAGCTCTTATCATGGCAGTTAACAGCAATGATGAGACAAAGATTTCAACACAGCTCATCAAGAGCGGCGCAGACATCAATGCCCGCGACTATCAGGGACATTCTGTTCTCGACTATGCAAAGGCTGCAAAGAGAACATACCTTGTCAA
>CASEGX010000102.1 GCA_949287505.1 uncultured Spirochaetales bacterium
TCAATGAGTACCCGTTTTCCATCAAAAGTGTCGCCATGCTATGCCTGAGCGAATGTGGACTCACTTCTGTTTCGATACCTGCCGCTTTTCCTGCAACTTTGAGAACTCTTCTGAGAGTATAGCGGGAAATTGTGAATATTCTTTCGTCTGGACCAGTGCCGTAGAGCCCTTCGATGTATTTCTTAAGCTCGTCCGCAACAATATCTGGCATTCCCAGGGTTCTGTTCGACGATTCTGTCTTTGGTGTACTTACAAGATTCTCCCCATTTCTACGCAGATAGTTCTTTGTGATTGAAACAGTTTTCTTTGTGAAGTCAAAATCAGAGGGGAGGAGAGCCAGTGTCTCACTTGTTCTTAGGCCGCAGAAGAACATAAGAAGGAAAGCATAATGACACTGTGGATTATACTTTCCCGTCACAAGTTCTTTGTCGAAAGCCTTGTATTCCTCAAGCGTCCAGTATGTATTACGGATCTTCGACTGATGGCCGATAGTTCCTGCGATGTCAACTACATCCCGCTGAAGAGAGAGAACCTTCATTGCATGTTTCATGATGTGATGCATTTGCCCATGGATATTTGCAAGAGAAGAACTGGAAAGATGTCCCATTTTGTTTCTGGCTGGTTTCTCCATCAACCATGAATGCCAGTCAATTACATCTTGGACATCAATTTCATCGATTTTCATATCTCCAAAGAAAGGCATGATATGGGTATCAATGATACTGACTTTGCTTATGTATGACACCCTTTTTATGATGCCTTCCTCGTATGGGAGATACTTCTCGTAAACGAAAGTGGAAAACTTCATAGAGCAACTGTTTGTATACGAAGCTCTGGTTTCAGCTTCCCACATAATCGCATCTTTTTTCTTCTGAAATCCGCGACGCTTGATCTGCTTGATTTTGCCATCCTTTCCTTTTATCTGGAACTTCACGTACCAATTTCCGGAAGCGTTGTCTTTGTATGCAGGCATCTTACACCTCCGTTGCGCCAATATGGCCATAATACTTTTCTTCAAAGTACTTTCTTGATACGCGTCCACTCACTGTCAAATACCCTTTGTCCTGTAGCTCGTGGTTGAGATTGCGGATGATCTTGTATGCATATGGAATTGATACTTCCATAAGGTCTGCGATTTCTGGAGCCTTCAGAAAAGTTGAATTCATAGTCTTTACCTCTTTTGATGGCAGAGGCAGATGAAGGATGTAATTTTTGACTTGTGGCCAGTGCGGATTTCGAGTACCGTAATATATGCCGGTGCGGTTGTTCCGTTGGCTGGTGGACCTTCACCTGCCAGACTAGGAGAGTGCGAGTCTCCTTAGTTGCCGGTTTAATTTTGAAATTTGTCGGTTATGGATGATGTTTCCTATATCGTTTGGGGTGCTGTTTTCATAATGTGTTATGGCGGTTCTCTAGCCATTGTCCCTAGCCTCCTGCTAGAAACCTGCTACAAGCAGATCAGCAAGTGATTCTTCGTATGCATATTCAGGAACCTGTTCCCAGATAAGTTTGTCGATTGTCGTGTCAAGCATAAGTGCTATTGCTTCTGCTCTCTGGATATCGATGTCCTTATCTCTTGTGGCACATCTGACAATTCCTGCGATTGTCTTGCCAGCAGCCCAGGAAATGTCATAGAGGTCCTTGCTTTTTCTATCCGCCTCGTAATCCACAGCAGTCCAGAAATGCCGGAAGAGCTCGATATATGAGGATTCACCATAGGACACTTCCCTTGTTTCACAATCTTCCGAGATGAGGCTTTCAATCGAAACTCCGAGAGCTACCGCCACCTTCAGTACAAGCTGGAAGCTGAGTCCAGAGGCGATGTATTCAAAAGTTGCAAGGAAAACCTCGCTGATTCCTGTCGCTTTCTCAATCCAAGCAAGGGAAAGTCCTCTCGCATTCAGTATTGCCATAAGTTTGTTATAGAAAATCTGTGTCGTTCTCATTCTGTTTTCTCCTATTTGTGTTGAGATTGAAACGCCCCCTTACCGAGGGCGTAGATACTGGTGGATGCTTAATCGATGGGAAGTTCAAGCATATTGGGTGCCGGAGTGAAGATATAGGTCTCTTTGTAGTATTCGATATCCCTGTCCTCAAGCGTAATCGAGATTTCTGCAGTATCTGCAAGAATTCTGAGCGTAGCCGTTGTCAGCTTGTTGCCGATTGTCACTTCGGCGATTCTCGCTGCGTCAGGACAGTCCATAGGAACTGGAAGAATAACATCATCCAGTATCTTGAACCTTCTTCCTTCCCCTTTCTCGATTATCGCAAAGATAAGCTTTTCCATGCCGTCCCTTTTCCTTCTGCCTTTCATCAGGATAGCCTGAGTACAGTCCGTATCAGGGAATACGCTGGAGAAGAGAATTCCAGTGATAGAGAATCCGCCGAAATCAAACATTCTCTTCACCTCCTGCAGTTTCATCTGCTTCTCCAACGCGGATAATGAAATCGGTCTCATCATGTCCGATATAGAGTTTCGTCTTACCGTACTTGAGCATCTCCGTTTCTTCATGCTTCATGAGATACTCATAGTCATACATCTGGACGCTTACCGTCTTCTTTGTGCCCATACCTGCTGGTACATCAACTCTCGCAAGGGAGGAGAAGAGCTTTTTTGTCTTGTTATCAACTCCGATGAAGAAGCAGGCCCCGCTGATCTCCATCTCGCCAAGGTAGTTGACGAGTTCCTCTACGGTTGATTTAAGACTGAGGACTATTGTTCCATCTGTCTCTTTCTGTTCTGTCTTTTCCATATAAGACTCCTTGAATTTCTGGGTTATCCCAGTCTTTGATGGATAGCCGAAGCTATGTACATAAGCGCGTGTCTGGCTTGGCTTCTCCTTACGGAAAGCCTGAGCGGTATATTTTCCTGTTCATGTTTCTGATACTCAAAACCGAGTGAGCCGAAGGCTCCTCATATTCCCTTATGCGGTCTGGACTGCGAAAGTGAATTTCTCACTGGATGGGGCTTCTTCGCACAGGAAGTCATGATCCGTGTATGAGACGGTAACAGCCCTTGCCTCGCGGATTCTGAAACTGATATTCACCGAATCCGAGGCAAGAAGGATTTCTGCTCCATCCTTCATCATCTCGCATGATGGGATAGAGATCTCATCGACTATCGTCAGCTCTCCATTCTCGAATCTGGTAAGAGCGAAGACGAACCTGTTGCATGTAGCTTTCTTCTTCCTGCCTACGAAAACGAGGATCGTATAATCCCTGTTTATGGGCAGAACGTGTGCAAATGCGACAGTTTCAACGATATAGCTGCCAATGTTAAGCATGTCTGTTTTTCTCCTTTATTTTGATTTCAGTTATTTCTGATTGGGCTGAAAGCCCATTTTCTTCCATCCTTCTTTTGAAGGAAGAGCGCCCCTTGCGGAGCGCCTGTTCACTCTGATCTGAGAGACGTCTCGACAGGAAGCGTTATCCTGTGGCTTCTCTCTGTGACCGTTCCATCCTTAGCAGTATCGAAGAAACTCACGATGAGTTTTCCATCAATAGTCTGGAGGATTGCTGAAAGATTCCTGTCGCGGGTATTGAGGATTGTCTCTGATGTGAAATGATCTTCAGATACGATATCCGTAGAGAGGAACCAGAAACTCTTGCCGTCGGTTTTCATGATTGCAAGAATCAGCACCTTATCGTGACCATGCTTCGATTCTCCTCTGAGTACGAAGACCCCGTAATCCGAGTCTGGACCGGGGATTGTCTCCCCGAACACGATTCCATTGATCCTGTAAGCTGAATCAGTGTCGAACATTCCTTTGTTCTCCTTCTTTGTGTCCTCTTGCTTTCTGCAAGGTCTGGTATGGATAGGTTGTCACCTATATACGTCATAAGCTTAGATAAGGGCTGGAAGCCCTTGCTGTTCTTTCTTTTCACCTCCTTCAACTTTTCTGATTCTCCCGTAGGGAGGAATAATTAATGCGAGCCTTGGCTCTTCCAATTCCGTGACACTTTTTTCTATCTGTCGCATGAAATGCGCTACTGGACCTTTCCTCCTCTGAAGGCGTGTCCGGCTTACCGATACTCATCTATCGGTTCGACTAACATCAATTCCTAATCGCACCGAAGGTGCTCATTTTCCTTTTTCTGGCTAAGCTCTGAATCCAATGATTGCAGGTGATTTGCGGGATGAAAGATTTCTTGCAGCTGCATTTGAAGAAAGTGATTCAAGGATGAACTCTCCCGTCACATCCTCTTCATCCATGTATTCAGTCAGTTCTTTTACCGCGACGAAATCTCCAGGACCGATTGAGCCAAGGGCGCAGATCCTTTCAAGTTCCCTCTTGTCGAAATCAACATCTGGGAAGTATCTTCTGAAGAGAAGCTTCATGCCTTCATAGGTCGGGAATTTGAATTCGACTGTTTTGTGGAGTCTGCGCGCTATAGCAGGTTCCAAGAATTCCACATGATTACTCGTCGCGATTACGAGGCCGTTGTATTCCTCAAGACCGACCATGAACGCATTAGTAATGTCGTTGTGCCCTTTGTCTCCACCGCTGTAGACATCCGTCTTACGGCTCAGGTAACTATCGGCCTCATCAAAAAGGAGCAATGCATTCTTGGATTCTGCTTCACGGAATGCGTTTGCAATGGCTGTCTCACTCTCGCCAAAGTATCTGAAGATGATATCTTGCGGGCGCTTGACTATTACATCTATTCCCAGTTTTCCAGCCAAATGATAGGCATACGCGCTTTTTCCGGTGCCGCTTTCCCCTGACAGCATCAATTTCCATGGAGAGTGTTGTCTGAATGCCTTCTCAGCCATCCTGTCAAGGATGTCGATGGGGATATCACTGTTGATTACCCTGATATCATACTGATCTGAATTGACCTGCCTTCTTTTCCTCGTATCCTCAGAGATATCTGTTTTCTGTGCATCTGTGAAGAATTTGGATAATGCTTCCCAGTCCTTTTTATCGACAATCTCTTTTATCAGAGTCCTGGAATAGCAGAGCGTTGCTGCATTCACCTTTGATGTTATGAGAATCCTGAGGAATTCTGGATCATCAGAGAAGTATTCAGCAGCTTTCTTTCTCAATGCCTCTCCTGAAATGTGATGGGGTTTCAATTTGACGATAGGAACATATTCGATCTCAGGGATATCAGTACTGTCAGATGCTTCCTCATCATTATCAAGCTTTATTGCATCTTCCAGAGTCTTGAGGGTACCAAACCTGAAGCCGAAGATCTGAGCCATGTTGATGAATTCATCCATCCTTGCTGGTTCGCTTTCCTGGAACAGGACAATACCTCCAAGATGCATTGCCTGTATCGCCTGCATTGCGTAGACACCGGCATCGCTGCTGTTTACCTTGGAAGCAATAAGGCAATAGATGCCTTCCTTCTCAAGAATCTTCTTTATGATTCCAAAACTCATGTGCTGGAGAAAATCATCGATCATGAGAACTATGGGAGATCTCGCATTGATGGCATGCTTGATTAGACTTATCACTCTTGAATCAATCTCATAGAAGTCTGCAATATCGCTGCAATCCGGGATATCAGTCTCTTCCATCAGTTCATTGCTGAATGCCACATTCTCCCAGAGGTAGGCAACCCACGGAGTAGATAGACTGTTCAGTCTGGTCCTGCCTGATGAGATGATATCGAACAGGCGCTCCGATGCCTTCATGTCTGCATCTGTCAGTTTGATTCCGAACTGGCCTGTAAGCACTTCTCTTATTTTCTTCTTCGTAGCTATGACATTGTGGTTGCACATAGCCTCGATGATGACGATTGCAAGTGCTTCTACCCTCGAAAGAGGAAAGGATGACATCAGTGATCCTGCAAGTCGTTCTGAGCTTTCGATGAACTGTGGATCCGAAATCCAATCTGTTGTTTTTGCATTTATTTTGTTATTCATACGCCCTTTTTAAAGAGCGCTGGAAGCGCTTATATGTTCCTTCCCAAAAGAAAAGAAGTACGCTTTACTTGAATAATACATATAAATATGATATTTCATACTTATATGAATCAAGGAGGCAAACATGGAGATTCCAAAAGGCCATTACATATTCGGAACAGTGAAAGTCGGAGAACGTGGGCAGATTATCATCCCAAAAGAAGCAAGAGAAAAATTCGATATAAAAGCAGGTGATACGCTCATAGTCCTTGGCGATGAGAAATGGGGCATTGCTGTTACAAAATCCGATGTACTGCAGAGATATGCCGCTGATGTGTTTGCAAAGATCGCGGGAGAGGAGAAAAATGAGGATAAGTGAGACTCCTTTCGCTTTTCTTCTTGCTGACTGCATAGAAGAATTCGGAGAAGAGAAAGGCAGGAAGATCTATCGAGAGGCAGATGATATATTCTCAGAACTCGAAGCTGAGGCAGATTACAAGGACAATGATGCCATCAGGGAGCATATCCAGATGAAGCTCATTCCCCCAATGGCATATTACAAGGCCCTTCTTGCTGAAGGTTATGACAAGGATACATCACTGGATTTCGTCAGGCAGGAAACACAGAAGACCGCGGAGAAGAAGAAAGAAGCAATGTCCAAGATGGCAAGGTTGCCGTTTGCATATTCAATCTATCGCATGTGTGTGAAGAAGTTTATGACGAAGAACTTCCCTGCTGTAGGTTGGAAAACAGAATGGGTAAGATGCGACAGGAAGGAGATACATTTCAATCTTCATAGCTGCATATACTGGGATATGTGCAGGAAATATGATTGCCCCGAACTTTGTACCGTCTACTGTGAGAATGACAACATCTCTTTCTCCGGCCTCCTTCCCAAAATACAGTTTGAACGTAGCGGAATACTTGGCAGTGGTGCAGACTATTGTGATTTTTATTTCAGGAAGGCATGAGTATGGAAAATGCTGATTTTCTCTCTGAGACAAAGCTGCTTAATTATGATGATTGCTTGATACAGTCCCTTATTTCTGAAA
>CASEGX010000103.1 GCA_949287505.1 uncultured Spirochaetales bacterium
ACCCCGGAGCAATAACCCTGACCCTGCTTTCACTCATCCCCAGAAGCGGGAATTTACATTACACATATATCCTCAGCACATTCTCCGCACTCTTATTCTCGCTTCTCTCCATGCTCGGCATTGCTCTTCCACTTTCAGGAACAGGGTTTGAATGGCTTCTTCCGACTCTCGTGTTTTCAGCAATCGGATTGCTCTGTGATAGAAAATCCCTCTCGGCAAGAGGGATCTGAGAAGGCAAATGGGATTTACCTGTCGTATCCGAGATTGATACGTACCGTGAATCCATCAAGTCCGTAAGAACCTGCAGTCTCTCCGAATTCCTGGCGGTAATATGCAACATCAACCTTGAATGCCCAGAGATCGAGGCCAACACCAAGAGACCAGTATCCCTGGCTGAGACCTGCACGGAGATCGAGGAAGCTGAGTACCCTCACCTCTGCTCCGATATTAAGGTGATACATGAAATCGCGGAATGTGAAATCATCGGTGACACACATGCCTACGATATCGCGGAAATCAACAGCGACTGTCGGGCTGAGATACCATGTATCATAGGACCAGCCGAATCCGGCATCGAGGGACCAGCCACTGTCAAATGAGAAGCGGTATGCATCCTCTGCCTTTCCACCGAATGGATCCTTGCCATATGCCTCAAATCCGGAATGCTGTGTCATGTAATAGCGTCCATTCATGTTTCTCGAAACAAGACCGAAGGAGAAACCATAAGGCATGTTCACATTTATACCGATATCAAACGGAACGGAGAAACCTGCAATGACCGGTTTCTGGCTGATATCGAAATTATCCATATCGGAAAGCATGTCAGCACTGAAAGTATCTGTATAAGCAAGATAGCTGAAACGCACCATTGCGCCGACATCGATGGAGAAATCCATCGGGAGTTCGAAGCGGTATCCATAGCCGAGGGAGATTGCAGCTCTGAGTTCTCCGAAGAGAGATGACTCAAGTCCATATACACCTTCGCCGGCAAAAGTGTTCACTCCGAGCGTTGCGTTGATGCCAAGTCCGAAGCCACCGACGGAGAATGACATTCCGGTATCGATATCAAGAAGGCGTCCATACCCTTCCTGGATACCACTTGCCATATTAATGAGGGAACCAGCACTGATAAGATCTCCACCGCCCTTCACTGCATCATAGAGATGATATGCCGTCACCTGAAGCGATGGAACGGAAAGCTGGAAACGCTTTGAGGCAAGGGCAGCAGGATTGACATAGAAAGTATCGCTTCTGCCTGTAACGGCGACACCCGTAGATCCCATACCACGGACACGGGCTGTAAGCGGCTGATACGGCGTAAGCAGGGAACCAAAAGCATTGCCGTCAGCAGGAATGAGAAGATCTACCGGCTCGGAAGGCTCGACAGGAGGAGTCTCCGGCACAGTTTCATCTGCGGCATAAAGAGAAGCAAAGGAAAGCATCAAAACCAAAACAGCAAGTAAAATCTTCTTCATTCTGTAACCTCCCCTTCATGTCCTTCTTCGGGAACAGGCTCTTCTTCAGATGAGTCATTCATCGAGGACATGAGCTCGTCGATTATGCCGTTGAGATCGAGATTGCTGAAAACGGAAGAAGGCTTGACAGTATTGATCATCTTTAGCGCCTCGTTTGCAGCGTCAATGACACTATCGATGGCAATTTCGCTGCCTTCAGAACTGTTGAGTTCCGCAAGGATTGTATCAGCAACGGAAGAAATGGATTTTACGATGACTATATCTCCCTTTGTAGGCACATATGTACCTGTTCCGTTGATACCATCGATAAGCTTCTTGAGATCATCCACCGCAGTCTTTGCCGTGTTCTTGAGTCCTGCAGGTATATCCTCAGAGGTCTCAATGCTCTCAAGCAATGAATTGATATTCTCATCTGTGAAATCATCAAGAGAGATGTTCGAATCCATGTTCTTGTTGACTTCATCAAGTATGTTGTCAACTTCAGTTCTGATTGTTTCAGACGCCTGATCCGTTGTCTGAGCAAGGCTGTCAAGCATCTTTGATTCTGTATCAGGGTTCCTGGTTGCCTGAACGACAAGGCTCACGATCTTGTCATATGATGGAGATTCAGGATCTTCCTCACCCACGATAATCATGTCAATCTGCTCTTCCAGCTGATTGATAGTCTCTTCTCCTCCGAGTCCTCCCAGAACGTTCGTGCCGAATTTTCTCATGAATGTCTCGGCATCGCAGGATGGAATCAGAAGAAGGGCAGCGGCTAAAAGCACTGCAACAATAGAACGCTTGGTCATTGTTCCCTCCATAACCCTATTACGCTCGCGCATTACTGCATCTAAATTATTAACACATAATTCAGTAAAAGGTTACAGAAAAAATTATACTTGAACAAGAAGTGAATATGTGCCATAGTCTTCGAGACTGCGTTTTTCGCAGAATTTCCGCCCGTATGGGTGAGATATAGTGCTTGGAGACGCTTAAGCGTCAAGCGAATGGAGGATTACTATGGCAGTAGTAACCATGAAAAGCCTCTTGGAGGCTGGCGTACATTTCGGACATCAGACAAAGAGATGGAATCCGAAAATGGCTCGTTTCATCTTCACAGAGAGAAACGGAATTCACATCATCGATCTTCAGAAGACCTCAGCATGCATCGTAGAGGCTTATGAAGCAGTAAGAACACAGGTAAAGAACGGCAAGCAGATTCTCTTCGTCGGAACGAAGAAGCAGGCTCAGCAGGCAATTGAGACTGAGGCCAAGAGATGCGGTATGCCGTATGTATCAAACCGCTGGCTTGGCGGTATGCTCACAAACTTCACAACAATCAAGAAGAGCATCGCAAAACTCAAGAAAATCGAGAGAATGGAAGCAGACGGAACCTTCGATTCACTTACAAAGAAGGAAGTCGCACTCTATACAAAGGAAAAGAACAAGCTCGAGAAGAACCTTGGCGGTATCAAGGACATGAAGGAGCTCCCGGGAGCAATCTTCATCATCGATACAAAGAAGGAAGCTCTCGCAGTAGCAGAAGCAAAGAGACTTGGAATTCCTGTAATTGCAGTTGTTGATACAAACTGCGATCCTACAGACATCACATACCCTATTCCGGGCAATGATGATGCCATCAGAGCAATCTCACTTTTTGTCGAGATCATCGCAAATGCAATCATCGATGCAGACAGCGAAGCTGGTATCCAGATCGTAGAGTCTCTTGACGACGAGGAAGAGGCAGCTATCGAAGAGGGACCGGTAGAGAACAAGGATGAGATCGCAGACGATGAGACTGTAGACTACTCAAACTATGAGCCTTCCGCAGATGAGGCAGCAAAGGACGAAGACGAGGCTGCTGACGAGGAAGAAGAATATTTCAATAACTAAGGAGAGGATTATGGCAATCAGCGCATCTGATGTTAAGAAGCTCAGGGACATCACCGGAGCAGGCATGATGGACTGCAAGAAAGCTCTCAGCGAGGCAAACGGAGATTTTGCTCAGGCAGAGAAGATTCTCAAGGAAATGGGACTTGCAGCTGTAGCAAAGCGCCAGGACAGAGCAACTGAGAATGGCCGTGTATTCGTAAAGACAGGTAACGGTAAGGCTGTCGTCCTTTCCCTCTCCTGCGAGACAGATTTCGTTGCACAGAACAAGGATTTCGCAAAGCTTGGCGACGACCTCTGCACAGTTATCCTCGAGAAGGGATACACAGAGATCAATTCCGAGCTTGAGGAAATGGTCAATGCACTCATCGCAATCATCAAGGAGAACATGCACCTCGTGAAGTTCTCAGTCTATGATGTTCCTGCAGATTCCTATGCTTCAACATATATCCATGGAGATGGTGCTGTAGCTGTTCTTGTCATGCTCAAGTCTGACAAGCCAGAGATTTTCAAGGAAGCTGATGTTGAGGAGCTTGCACACAACCTTGCTCTCCACGCAGCAGCATTCAAGCCACAGTTCCTTGATGAGAAAGCTGTAAGCAAGGAGTATGAAGAGGAGCAGCTCGGAATCTTCCGCAAGCAGGTTGAGTCCGATGAGAAGCTTGCTTCCAAGCCGGAGAAAGTCAGAGAGGGCATCGTCAGAGGAAAGCTCTCAAAGCTCTACAAGGAAGTCTGCTTCCTCGACCAGGCTTATGTTAAGGATGATTCAAAGTCCGTAAGCCAGATGCTCGCAGAGACAGGAAAAGCACATGGAGCATCACTCCAGATTACAGCATACGAGGTCTACCAGGCTGGTGTTTCAGCCTAAGGAGGAGAGATGCAGACAGTTATTGACAACTGCAGCACGAAAATGAAGAAGTCGGTGGAAGCTCTCTCACAGGAGTTTGCCTCCCTTCGCACAGGACGTGCCTCAGCTCAGCTCTTCGATAAGATCAAGGTTGATTACTATGGTGCGGAGACTCCCCTCTCCCAGGTTGCTTCCATAAGCGTGCCTGAGGCAAGGCTTGTAGTCATCCAGCCATGGGACAAGAGTGTTCTTTCCGCAATCGAGAAGGCAATCCAGAAATCAGAGCTCGGACTCAATCCGAACAATGATGGAAAGCTTATCCGCGTAGCATTCCCACCTCTCACAGAAGAGAGAAGAAAGGAACTTGCAAAGAATGCAAAGGCCACTGCAGAGAATGCACGTGTTGCTATCCGCAATATCCGCCGCGACGCGATGGAAGAGCTCAAGAAGCTCCAGAAGAACGGGGACATCAGCGAGGATCAGCAGAAGGAAGGAGAACAGAAGATCCAGAAGCTTACAGACTCATCCATAGCTGATATCGCGAAAATCGCAGAAGCTAAGGAAAAGGAGATCATGGAGATCTGAAGTGGCGGGGCTTGGGCATCTTGCACTGATAATGGACGGTAATGGCAGATGGGCTGAAAAACGCAATCTGCCACGTTCGGCAGGACACCTTGAAGGTGGAAAGGCAGCACTTCGTGTTGTAAGGGCCTGTCTTCAGCACTCGATACCCTACCTCTCCCTCTATTGCTTCTCAACTGAAAACTGGAAAAGGCCCAGAGAGGAAGTCGATTACCTCATGGGTCTTTTCTCATCGCGTGTAAAGGCGGAAATACCGAAGGCAAAGGAAAACGGAATCAGGATTCTACATCTTGGAAGGAGAGAGGGACTGCCGGAGAATGTACTAAACACGATTGACGAAGCAGAGCGTGAGACCGCAGGTGAATCAAGGCTCACGTTGCAGCTTGCAATAAACTACGGTGGCCTCGATGAGATTGTCAGAGCGGTGCAGAAAGCAGCGGGAAACGGCTCTTTTGATGATGCCTCCCTTCTTTCCTCTGTTGATAACCCTGATGTTCCGCCTCCGGATTTCATTGTCCGATCCTCTGGAGAGAAAAGACTTTCAGGTTTTCTTCTGCTACAGTCAAGCTATGCAGAATTAGGTTTTTATGATAAGCTTTGGCCTGATTGGGATGAATCGATGATTGAAATCATTCTGAATGATTTCGAATCAAGGCAAAGAAGATTCGGAGGCATTTGACATGGGCAGCCTTAAGAAAAGGATTCTAACATCAGTAATTGCTATTCCTGCTCTTATTGTCATTGTTGTCTTCCTGCCGTTCCTTGATCATCTTGCATTCTGTCTTACAATCATGGTCATCACGCTCCTTGGATCCGTGGAAATGCATGCGCTTCTGTCAAAGGATGCAGAGAAGCTTCCTTTCACCTCTTATGCAGGAGCACTTCTACCCCTTGCCCAGTATGTGCAGTTCAGGTATTTCCCGGAACTCGAGCTTACATTCTACACATTGATGTTTCTCATGGGACTTACGATGTTCATGGAAATATTCACAGGTGCGAAGGACAGCTTCCACGGTACCTGGGAAAGAAACAGCAAGACTGTGCTGAACATAATCTATCCCGGGCTTTTTGCCTCGTTTGTGATAAGAATCGCATTCATTGAGAATCCGGCCTGGTTCATCCTTCTGTTCTTCCTCTTTGTCTTCGGCTCTGACACTTTCGCCTATTTCTTCGGTATAGCATTCGGCAAGAACAACAAGGGAGTGATCAAAGTAAGTCCTAACAAGTCTGTCGCGGGTTTCGTCGGAGGACTTCTGGTTCCAGCCATATTCGGACTTCTCTCTGCTTATATTTTCCCAGGAATATTCACTTACACGCTCTTTGAGGGATTCCTGCTTGGTCTTGTGACTGCAGCGCTTGCCGCTACAGGAGATCTCATCGAGTCATCATTCAAGAGATGTGCAGAGGTCAAGGACTCTGGAAACATAATTCCGGGAAGAGGTGGTGTGCTTGATTCCGTCGATTCAATCGTAATGGCGGCACCTGTATACGTTGCCATACTAACTGTAATCCTCGGTATATGACGAGGCTCCTGATTCTCGGAGCGACAGGCTCCATCGGCACAACATGCCTCACTGCAATAAAGAAAGGTCTTGCACCGGATGTAGAGGTTGTGGGTCTTACCGCCTCCTCATCCCCTTCCCTGCCAGAAGAAGCAGAATACTTTAACTCTGAATATGCCTACATCGATGGCACTGATAGCGATGCGCTTTCCTCTTTCATAGATAGAACCGCGCCAGACATCATACTGAATGCCATTGCAGGAGCTTCAGGACTTCCCGCAACCCTTACAGCGATATCGAAAGGAAAGGATATTGCACTTGCAAACAAGGAATCGATTGTAATGGGCGGATGCTTCTTGCTTGAGGAAGCTAAAGCAAGGAATGTGAGGATTATCCCAGTCGATAGTGAACACAGTGCCATATATCACCTGCTGCAGTCAAAAAAGGCAGAACGCCTCATAATAACAGCATCAGGCGGACCATTTGCAGACAGAGCCGATACGGCTACAGTCACCATTGAAGAGGCGCTTCATCATCCGACATGGAGAATGGGGAAAAAGATAACAATCGACAGTGCGACCCTTGCAAACAAGGGGCTTGAAGTGATGGAAGCATCCCTTCTTTTCGGTTTTCCTCCGGAAAGGATTGATGTGACAATACACCGGCAATCTGTAGTGCACTCGATGATAGAGACCTCGGATGGAGCGGTGTATGCACTCATGTCACCACCCGATATGACACTGCCCATCATTCTTGCCATACGTGGTGAGAACGGGAAAAGAGCTGTTTCTCCCCTTCCATTCTCCTCCTCCTTCTCCCTGACTTTCGAAGGCTGGGATAAAAAGCGCTTTCCGATGCTATCCCTCGCATATGATGCTCTGAAACTCGGAGGCGGATACAGAATAGCCTATGCCCGTGCTGATGAATGCGCCGTAAATGCCTTTCTGTCTGGAAGGATATCATTTGACAGAATCAGTGAAATAACAAGCGCGGTCCTTTCATCCGGATTTCCAGCCTCAGAGCCATCAACATATGAGGAAATTCTTGAAATAGACAGGAAAGCGAGGAAAAAGGCTGAAGACCTATGCTGATTTACCTTCTCTACATGATCATAGGGCTTCTTGGTATTGGCTTCATCATATTCCTCCATGAACTCGGACATTTTGCTGCAGCCAGGCTGCTTAAAGTCGATGTAGAGGTCCTTTCATACGGCATGGGCCCCAGATTGTTCTCTTTCTACGGAAGGAATACGGAATACAGGCTTTCTCTCATTCCTTTCGGTGGATACTGCAGGATGAAAGGTTCACTTGACCTGATGAAAGCGCTGAAGGATGACTCAAAGAGCATGGACAAGACGGAAGCTGGCTCGTACTTCGGCACGACTCCAGCAGTCCGCTTCCTGATTTATCTTGCAGGTCCCCTTTCGAATTTCATAATAGGGGTCCTCATGCTCTCACTTTCTGCAATGATTCCCGTAGAAAGACTCTCCGATCCTGCAGTAGTCACCCCGATATCTGAATACAGCGCTGTTTTCGGCGAGGATATAAAGCAGAACGGAGTCCTCAAGGGAGACACTCTTCTCGCATCAGGCAATCACAGGTTCATCGACTGGCAGGATGCCGAGGATTATATCAAAGAGCATAGTGGTGAGATTATTCCTCTTTCAGTATTGCGTGATGGGCAAAAAACAGAGACAGAGCTTCTTCCCATCGAGACAGAAAATGGCATTGTATATGGAATAACGAACCTGCAGGAAGCTGTTGTAGGCCGATCAATGTCTGATGATTTCCTTCCTGGCGACAGGATAACTGAGGCTGATGGAAAAACTATTAGATATACTCTTGATCTTTATTCAATAGATTCAAAGGATTTCACGCTCACAGTCGACAGGGATGGAAAGCTCATTAAAAGGGAGATAAAGGATGGGATCCTTCCTTTTGCATGGAGAAGTGACATCAGAAAAAGCGCAGAAAGCAACCACCCCTTCTCCTATGGAATGAGAAGGGCAACAGAGATGTCTGCGGCGGCGCTGAGTGCGCTTGGAGCATTTCTCACGCTGAACCTTGAGGATGCAATGACTGTTATCACGGGGCCTGTCAAGGCTGCAGAGAGCATCGGGGGAATCACGGCACTTGCATTCAGTGAAAGCGGAGTGAGCGGTGTGCGTACAGTCCTGATGCTGCTTGCGATGGTTTCCTTGTCGATATCGGTGGGAAACATGCTTCCAATCCCGACATTCGATGGCGGCCAGATGCTCATAAACATAATAGAGATGATAAAGCGCAAGGAACTCTCCCCGAGAGCGTATGTCATTCTCCAGCTTGCAGGCATGCTCATGGCACTTCTTATAATGATTGCCATGTACAGTCTGGATATCAAAGCCTATTTCTTCTCATAGCCACGTTTCTCTGGAGGTGTCGGCTCAATGAAGTCCGCCGTCTGGACAACCTGCTCAAATGATGTTGTCGCCGCGTTATAGCCTACCTTGAACTCTCCGGTCTCTCCATTTCGCTGCTTGGCTACGATGACCTTCGTTACCTGAAGTGTTGCCCTGCCCTCGCTGTCCTTTGCATTCCTCTGCTTCTCCTCCTCGGAAAGGATCCTCTTTCTGTGAAGGAACATGACGATATCTGCATCCTGCTCAATCGATCCGGAATCACGGAGATTTGAGAGAATAGGAGCTTTCTCCTCACTGTCACGGGAAACCTGGCAGAGAACGATGATTGGTATCTTCAGTTCTCGTGCAAGGCTCTTGAGAGATCTCGAGACCGTGGCTATCACCTCATGCCTTGGTGTCTGTGGTCCGAGTCCCGGATCTATGAGACCGATGTAATCTATCATCAGCACCGTGATATCCTTCTCTCTCTTAAGGGCCCTGGCCTTGGCTCTCAGCTCATTCAGTCTTATGTTCGGGACATCGATTATGTAAAGCTTCTTTGAAAAGAGAATATCCGCAGCATTCATTACCCTCTCAAAGGCATCCTCTGATGAAAGATCTGCCTGTGCAATATTCCTCAGATTCACATGGGATATATTCGCAAGAAGACGCTCTGTGATCTGGCTTGCAGGCATTTCCAGCGAGAAGAATGCGACTCTCTGCTCCCTGTCTGTATCACGGATCATATTGCGGATCATTGAAACACCGAACGCGGTCTTTCCGATGGAAGGACGGGCAGCGACAACGATATAATCCTGAGGCTTGAAACCTCCGTTTGTGTATTTGTCGAGGATATCAAAACCGGAAGGCACGGAATCGTCTGCGAGCGTTCCATCCATCTTCTTGATGATCCTGTCGACAACGGAACTCACCGCAGTTGATATGGAATAATCAGTCTCTGCCCTCGACCCTGTAAGAGAGAGTTGCAGCATCTCACTCTGTCCCTCGTCGAGGACTGAGAGGATATCAGCAGTGGCATCCATCGCCTTCTCGGAAAAAGATGTGCTCATCGAGATGACAGAGCGCCTTACTGACATCTCCTTAACAATTGAGGCATACTGCTCGATATTTGATGTTACATTCACAGCCTCTGTCAGGGATGCAATATATGCAACTCCACCAGCCTTCTCGAGAGTACCTTCTTTCTTGAGAAAATCAATCAGAGTGATGAAATCTATTGCCTGATTCGAAGTCTCCTTCATCTTGGTAATGGCTGCATAGATAACACCATTCATCGGCTGATAGAAATCAGCTGTATCGATGCTCTCTGAAACAGTATCATAAGCATCTTCCCTCATCAGGAGGGCACCGAGTATAGCCTTCTCAGCCTCATCATTATGCGGCAATGTCTTCATCATCAATCTCCAAGCGAATGGATTATAGCACAGAATGCGCCCATGCCCACAGATATGAAAAGAAAAATCCGGGTTCCTTCAGAAGAACCCGGAGAAGACAATGAATGCGCTGTTATGGAGCAACCTCGGCCGTCCACGTTCCAGTTGCACTTCCGCATTTCTCTCCATTGATGGTGACAGCAACAGAGGAAGCAAGATTCTCAAAAGGAACAATGTTCCAGTCGACTGCATCTATACCGGTGAGGATATACTTCATCTCCCACTCTCCAAATGAAGGATAGCCAGAGTCCTCTGTGGCATCAGCGTAAACTACAAGAGTACCTATATCACCTCCATTGATTGCAACCGTTCCAAAGGAGCTGTCTCCATCATCGAGGTAATTCACAAGACACATATTCTCAATTTCAGAACCATCAAGATCGAATATCATTTCACCTCTGTTAAGAGCATGATACAGCTTCTCTGCCTTGAGCCCTTTGATTTCAAAAACAGGCTCTCCGCTATCTGAAGAATTATGAATGTATCCAAATGGCCTTGCAGTCTCGTGAATTGATTCAAAGACTATTCTGTTTGTTCCGCTTCCACCCTGGGTGTTGATTGAACCTGCTATCTCGCCATATACAAATCCGTCATACAGGTCTGCATCATCATTTCCATAGGAATCCTGAATTGTGAGCTCAGCGCCTTTTCCCCATCCTATGACACCACCTGTAGTCCATCTATTTCTTATCCTGCCTCTGTCATCAGTATATGGTGAAGCATTATTCTCAATATGACCGGAACTCTGAGAATCAATGATCTCCGTTTGAGAAGCTGTTCCGACGATACCTCCGATGGAAACGAGAATATCGTCTGCATTGTTTCTGAGTGTACCTTCATTCGTACAGTCAGAGATAGTCACCTTATCTCCCAATCCCGTAACTCCTGCAATTCCTCCTATATTCACATCACCATACATTCCATCATTTGCAGGATAATAACTCTTGTAGCTTTCTATCACGGAAGCACTGAGATTATGGCAGTCTTTTATCGTTCCGGCACCACCATACCAGTAATCTGCTACAATACCACCGGCAAAGACCGTTCCTCTGACATGGCCATTGTTGGAACTGGAACTGATGAGGGAATCCTCGCTCTGGATATCTCCGACAATTCCTCCAGAACAATAGCCTTCGATATCTCCGGTATTGTGACAGTTCTCTATTTCAGAGAAAGACCCCTTTGCAAGATTTGATACGATTCCTCCCGCAGTTCCATATGTCTTACCTTCATCATTGCCTGCAATTGCAGAAGATACCGAGGCCGCATTTGATGAGTTGCTTATTATATTTGGCTCAGCAGATGAACCACCCTTTACTCTCGCAACAAGCCCTCCGGCTCTTGCAGGAGAGGAGACTGTTCCGGAATTCACATTCACATTGTCAATGACAGTACCATCCGATATGACTCCGGCAACAACAGATGAAAAGTAATTGGTGCCGGTTGTTCCCTCAGGAAAAGAGATATCCACATCTTCAAAATCAAGATTCCTGATCTCCGCTCCCTTGAGTTCTGCAAAAAGCGCCTTGCAGTAATCCTCATCACCTGGATCTCCTATCACAGCAGGGGTATCGATCCTGAGGCCTGAAATTGAATGGCCGTTTCCATCCAGTGTGCCGGAGAAGGCTGCAACTGGATTAACCGGAGCGCTGAGGACAACATCGTCTTCCAAGGCAAAAGACAGTGAAGCATATTCAGTGCCTTCATCATCCAGCAAACTGAGAAATCTGGTGAAATCGTCAGCAGTACGTATACGGATCGGATCATATGATGTCCCTGCTCCACCTCCAGAGAATCCCAGTTCATCACCAAGGTCATCACCTTGTGGTGGAAATGGCGGGAAAAAACCAACCGTCCTTTGCTGACACGAAACAGTGAGGGTGAGCAGCACAAGAAAGAAACAGACAACTGAAAACAATGACTTCCGCATAGAGTCCTCCAATTGTCCTCATACTACCCCCCCCCGGTAAATATTTGCAAGGAATATGTCCCCTCGATGGACGAAAAAAAATGCCCCTGCATCGCGCAAGGGCACACAAAAGAATAGATAATATTCTCAGTTATTCTCTGCAGGAGCTTCAGCGCTTTCCTCTGCTTCTGCTGTTGCTTCCTCAGCTGTCTCTGCAGCGGCTGCAGCAGCTGCTTCCTCTGCTGCCTTTCTCTCAGCTTCAGCTTTTGCCTCTGCCTCAGCCTTTGCCTTGTCTGCTGCAAGCTTCTCAGCCTCAGACATAACAGAAAGCTTGATGTGGGAAAGGTCATTCTCATAGAGATGAACAACAACAGAATATGTTCCTGTCATCTTGATAGCATGAGTTGCAACCTCAATCTTCTTTCTCTCAATCTCGAAGCCAAGCTTCTGGAGCTCTGCCTGAACCATTGCGGATGTGACAGATCCGAAAAGCTTTCCGGACTCACCGGCTGGAACGACGATTGTAAGAGATACGTTGTCGAGTCTCTCCTTAAGAGATGCAGATGCTGCTCTCTTCTCTGACTTTCTCTTCTCGATTGCAGCCTCACGTGACTTGAAAAGCGCTGCATTAGCCTTGTTGTAGATAACAGCAGTCTTTGTAGGAAGGAGATAGTTGCGTGCGTATCCGTCCTTTACCTCTACGATGTCTCCCTCTTCTCCAAGATGTACAACATCCTGATTAAGAATGATCTTCATAATCGATTCCTCCTAGTTTCTTCAGATCGAAGAAACTCTCAA
>CASEGX010000104.1 GCA_949287505.1 uncultured Spirochaetales bacterium
GCACCATTTTCAAGAGCTGCCTCGAAAATCTGCTCTTCGGTATATTTCTCTGCATCGTATGTAATGATGCCTTTTGTCTGGAACATATAGCTAACACAGCCAGTAGCTCCAAGAGAACCGCCGAGCTTTGTGAGTGTGGAACGAACATCAGCTGCGGTCCTGTTCTTGTTGTCTGTGAGTGTATCGATGATGATAGCAACTCCACCAGGAGCATAACCTTCATATGTGAGTTCGTAATAAGTTGCGTTAGCAAGCTCTCCACTTCCCTTCTTGATAGCACGGTCAATGTTGTCCTTAGGCATGTTTTCAGCCTTCGCCTTAAGGATAGCTGTTCTCAGACGTGCATTTCCTTCTGGATCTGCTCCGTCCTTTGCAGCAACTGTGATCTCCTTGATAAGCTTTGTGAACTTCTGTCCGCGCTTTGCGTCAGCGATTCCTTTCTTGTGCTTTATAGTTGCCCATTTGCTATGGCCAGACATAATCACCTCTGATATTCATTAAGCATCTTTAGATTTACCGATTAAAACTACCACAATGGCATCTCAGGTGTCAACAGCGCACATCACATACCCATTGCCAAAGTAAGTATTATCCTGTCAAGCATCATAAAGCCATCCTCCGTA
Source organism: uncultured Spirochaetales bacterium (assembly GCA_949287505.1). Classification (GTDB taxonomy): domain Bacteria; phylum Spirochaetota; class Spirochaetia; order Sphaerochaetales; family Sphaerochaetaceae; genus Ornithospirochaeta. Next base: position 624 of record CASEGX010000104.1, read on the forward strand.
AGGGAGAAGATGTCTTTTGTATTCCGGAAGAAAGACCGGTCGAGTGTGGATATGGCATCGGTGTAGACATCGTCGAAAGACCTTGCGAACCGTCTCTGGTATTCATTCTTGTCAATCCCGTCTTTTGTACGGAGTAGAGTCAGCAGGAATTCCTCCTCAGTTTCCTCCATTGTAAGCGGAGTGCATTCAAGCTCCGGGGAGGAAAGGAATGACAGGAGGTCCTCCGAGTCACGCATTGACGTGACGGGTGCATAACCTATAGAACTCTCGGCTCCTGGTCCGAATCCGACATACTGACCCAGTTTCCAGTAGACTTCATTATGAAGGCATCTCTCGCCTTTCCTTGCGAAATTGGAAACCTCGTAATGCTCATACCCCAGACTGGAAAGCTTTTCCCATCCGCTTCTGAGAAACTGAGCTTCCTTCTCTTCCCCTATCGGAGCTGCTCTCCCGATAAGAGGTGTCCCCTCCTCGAAGGAAAGACAATAGAAGGAGATGTGGCCGGGATTATAGGAAGCGACTTCCTCAATATCTGATAGCGTCGTCTCCACGCTCTCGCCAGGGACTGCCGTTATGATGTCGGCATTCCACCTTACAGATGATGCTGAGAGAAGTGAAAGCGCACGCAGATTGTCACTCTGCCGTGCATTTCTGCCAAGAGAAGAGAGAACGCTGTCATCCATGCTCTGTATGCCGACCGAGACACGTGTCATGAGACCGGAGAGGGAGAGAAAGGATTCTGTCAATGTCTCAGGATTGGTCTCGACGGTGACCTCCTCAGCCATTCCGTTCTCCTCAGCCTTTTCAAGAATCCTCCTGAGCCTGTCAGCACCAAGGACTCCAGGATTACCGCCACCGAGGAATATTGTCTTATATGGCTTTCCATAATCCCTGTTCAAAGCCTCAATCTCTGCAAGAATCACATTAAGATACCTGTCCATCCAGGATGGATCGAGAGAGGAAAGAGGAAGGGAATAGAAAGCACAGTAATCGCACTTCCTGACGCAGAATGGCACATGTATGTACAGTGAGAGAGGAAGAGAGTAAGAGAGTCCTTTCATTGGTTATCCGTAAGCGATGAGACACGGTCAAGAGGCCAGAAGCGGCCGACGACGCGTCCGTTTATATCCGTTTCAGGCACAGCACCGAAATAACGGCCATCATGGGAGTTGTCTCTGTTGTCGCCAAGAGGAAGGACATATCCATTGGGAACATAGATACCGTTCTCATAGCGTGCATGATCGGATCTGAGCGACATATCCGAAGGATTGAAAGAACTCAGAGTCTCGGTCCTTGCCTTCTCATACTCATAGCGGTCGAATATGTAGTTATATTCGGAGTCCTCGAGAGGCGCATATGTTCTATAGAGATACATAGGCACATCTCCGCTGTATCCGCTTTCCTGATACGCAGTAATCGCTGCCGCAGCCTCCAATGATGGATAGTACTTCTCATCCACAGATCTGTGAGGTCCTTCTGCAAGACCGCTTTCAGCTCTGAACTCCGCCTCTTTTATGAACTCGCTCTCCCCCGATGGCTTTATCTCGACATTTCCGTTCTCAAAGCGGATCACATCACCGGGCATTCCTATCGCCCTTTTCACATAAAGCCTCTCCGCAGGAAGTCCATCTTCCGTCCTGTCGATGTTTACGAGCGTCAGCGTGCCCATATATATGATCTGGGAAAGAATATCGAAAACAGGACCTTTTGAATCATACTCCGGGTTGTAAAAAGTTATGATCTCATCCCTCTGCACGCGCCTGTCATCGGTAAGAACCTTCGTCCCCGCCGGATACAGTTCCACTCCATAGCTGTCCTTGTTCACGATGACTCTGTCTCCAACATTGAGTGTAGAGACCATCGATGGGGATGGAATGACGAAAAGCTGGAAAAGATACTGATTGATTATAATCACCCAGAATATAGCGAAAACAAGAGCATCAACCCAGCTCTTTATCTCTGAGAGCACAGTGCGTTTCTGTCCTTTGATATATGCCTTCTGCTGCTTTCTCTTCGTCAATCTCTTCTCAGCAGAATGCTCCAGAAATGAAAGGAATCGATCCATGAGAAGAAAGTACACCCACTCCGGCTTTGTTGACAAGAGATGCCAAGATGCCCGACTATGAAATCCATGAGAAAAAAAGTGGAGCTTCCAGAAGTAGAACCGGTTACTCTTCACCCCATATTGGGGATAAGACCGGGTGTCATAATACTCTCTGGGATAATTCTTGCCATACTATTGCTTTCATTCCTGCTTTTCGTTCTTCCGGGCCTTGTCTCGAATACAGGATATGTCAGATTCAATACAAACACGGTAAACACATCAATCACCACGGACGATGGGAAATACATAGGTTCCTCAGAGGGGTCTCTCTACAGGATGGAAGCTGGAGACTATACATTCGTTTTCAGTATCAACGGCGTTGAAGCCGGAAGAGCCAATGCAAGCGTGACAAGAAGAGTATTCTTCACACTCTTCACTCACAGAGCCGATACTGTCACATTCACTGCAGAAAATACCCCAGAGCTTGAATCAGCTGTCAAAGAGAGCTTTGCAGAGGATGTAGCTGCATGGTCTGCTGTCATTGATTACGACGACACATATCACTTCCCGCCCCTCTTCTCGTCTTTTGCGAGAAATGCCGTAGCTCTGGGCTTTGTGGATGTATCGGACGCGCTTCTTTACGGTGCTCTTCATATTACCTCAAAGACGATGTACAGCGACTATCTCTCTGCACTTTCAATCCTCTCTGAAAGCGGTGTCACATACTTATCCGAGGATCTTGAGAGCCTTAACGAAACGCTTGAGGAAATTTATACAGCCACCCCTTCTTCTCACCGAACGATTAAAAATCCGGAAGTCAGAGGTGAGTATGAGAATGGATTCTTCTCTTATGACAGTACACTCATCGAGATGGGAAATGACACGGTCCTGAGCTACAGTGAGTGCAATACAGCTCCCGTGAAGAGAGAAGTCGGTGCATTCTCAATCTCCGAATCCCCTGTAACGGAGTATGAGTACGCGCTTTTTGTCGAGGCAAATCCATATTGGAGTGCCTCAAACAGGGAACAGCTTATCGAGGATGGAATGGCCGATGAAGGGTATCTCAAAGGCATTGTCCTCTCCTCTTCCATCGTGTCTTCACGCCCAATAAGAAGCATTTCATATTATGCAGCTGAGGCATATTGTGCCTGGTTATCAGAAGAGAAAGGCGAAGACTATCATCTAGCAAGCGAGGCTGAATGGTATACCGCAGCTCTCTCTTCTTCGGGAAAAGGTTATTCGACATCCATTCTCCATCTTGATTTCGACACATCATCCCCTTCTTCGATGATGGGAGGACTGTGGGAAATGACGGATACGCCTTACATTCCGCTGATGAGGCTTTCCGACTACGATAAAGCTATTGAGCTTTCCTCTCTTTATCCTTATGATGGCATAATCGTCAAAGGAGGAAGCTATATAAACTCCTCTGATGAAATCAGTATTGAGAGTGTCGGGGTTGTGGAAAAGAATTCCACCAGCCCATTCATTGGTTTCAGGGTCGCAAAATGATAAAGCTGATACAGAAGAACAAGAAAGCATATTTCAACTATGAGATCATAGAAGAGCTTGAGGTCGGCATCTCCCTTGTCGGCACTGAAGTAAAATCAGTGAGAGAAGGAAAATGCTCATTCTCGGACAGCTATATCGTACCTAAGAACGGCTCTCTGATCCTGATCGGCTTTCTCATCCAGCCCTATTCCCACGGCAACATATTCAACCATCAGAGCGACAGGAACCGTGTTCTCCTTGCCCATAAGCAGGAAATAAAGAAATTCACGAGAAAGGTGAATGAGCGGGGATTCACAATCGTTCCACTTGAGATCTATCTGAAGGACAATCTTGTGAAGATGAAGATCGCCCTTGCCCGCGGAAAGAATGTCAGAGACAAGAAGGAAGCAATAAAGGAAAGGGATCTCAACAGGGATACAAGAAGACAGCTAAGAGAGCTCAACAGCTACTGACAAGCGCAGCCTGTGATCTGAGTATCATCGAATTCAGTTTGTCTGCAACCTCATCCAGTTCTGCCTCGAAGCTGCTCTTCATCCAGGCCTCAATCACATTCACAGCGCCGCCCATGACATAATAGTAAAGGATCACGGCGCTTTCCTTATCCATTCCGAGCTCCTTGACCCAGTTCTCAACAGCTGATGGCAGCGCGAACAGGAGAACGTTTCTCAGGAAATCCTTATCACCGTTATCTGAGAAAAGAAGCATGCAGATATCCTTGTTCCTGCTTATCGTCTCAAGAAGGACAGTCATGATCTCCTTCACTGAATTGATGGATTCCCCGGATATATGAACGGAGGAAAAGAGGGATTCCATGAAATCACCTTCAATCTCTGACAAAAGATCGCGGATATCCGAGTAATGCTGGTAGAATGTGTTCCTGTTTATTCCGGAAACGCGGCAGATCTCACTGATCGTGATCCTGTCAATCTTCTTTTCCTGCAGAAGAGAAAGGAGAGATGTTTTAAGCCTCTCCTTTGTCTTCTTTACTCTGATATCCATCTTCGGTGTCATATTGCTCCTGATGGAGGTGGGGAGACTCGAACTCCCGTCCTAACAGTCCACCCATAAACGTCTACGGATATAGTTCCATTTCGGTCTTACTTATCATTCGGCAACGGAACAAGCGTCCTGATAAGGCATTGCCTAGGTGTCCCCTCCTCCGCGGCAAAACAGAGAAAGGCAAGTCCCCTGCGCTAAAGAAAGCATCCGGTCAGGGACTTAACCCAATGCTTCCTCGCTCAATACTGATTAAGCAGCAAGAGCAAATGCTTCGTCAGAGACGAACTCGTCTTCTTTCTTTGCATTTAATTTTTTGTGCCGGTTTTACAAGTCAGCGCTTGATCCGCAGTCTACGGCATAGCAAAGCCAGTCGAAACCAGAACACCCCCAAAGTGTTCAAAGTAAAAATAACAAAAAGAACAGACATCATCAAGTGAAAAACAAACAAGTAAATCAAATACAATAAGGATATAGAATCAAATGAATATACATATATTTGATATTAAATTTATATCATACAGTAATTAGAAACAATGTTAATGATATGATAAATATCAACTATTCATCTTAAACAGATTGCTTTATACCTAGATACTGTGAAAACTCATCGAAAAATGATTTCAAATCAGTAAAACGCAAGGCTGCATAATCATCAATATATGTCTTATCCCGGTTGACTATCACAATATCGTGCCCGTTTCTCGCAGCTATGTATGGCAGTGATGCGGCAGGATTCACGACAAGAGAAGATCCGAGGACAATAGCAAGATCGGCATTTGCAAAGGCATTCTCAGCTCTCATGAGAATTGAGCTGTTCAGAGGCTCTCCATAGAATACGATATCGGGTTTGACAGTGCCTCCGCAGTGACCGCATACAGGGACTGCGCCGCTGTTTACAATCTTGGCCATGAAATCATAACTGTAATGGCTGTGGCATTTCATGCAATAGCCTTCCCTCACACTCCCATGAAGCTCATAGACCTTCTTCGATCCGGCTCTCTGATGAAGGCCGTCTATATTCTGCGTGAATATGCCTTCTGTCAGCTTTCCTCTTTTTTCGATCTCTGCAAGAACTGTGTGAATGATATTCGGCTCAAAGCTGTCCATCTGATACCAGTATTCCTTTGCCCAGGAATAGAAGACATCCGGATGGGCTGAGAAGAAATCTATATCCAGAATTGACTCGACACGCATATGCCCGAATTCCTTGCTGTAGAGACCGTCAGATGAACGGAAATCAGGAATACCGGAGAGCGTAGAGACACCGGCTCCGGTAAGGACCACGATTCTTCTGGACTTTTCGAAAAGCTTTATGAAGGCATTGAAATCAGACATTCTCCTCTCCTCTGAACGTATTTCCCCTCAGCTCCCTGGCAGAGATTATAACAACATCTCCCTCCTTGTGCGGTAAAGAAGAGGAGAATGAGAAATAATCATTATGCTCTCCGCGTGCAAGATATCTGTCGTCATCGTCTCGGCTGATTCCTGTTACTATCGCCTTTGCTGTGAAAGGAAGCATTGCTTTCTTGATGCGGCTCTGCCTTGCTATCTGCTCATCAATCAGCCGTTCAAGCCTTTTTATCTTCACGCTTTCCTCAATCTGCCCATCCATCGTTGCAGCCCGTGTTCCCTCACGCGGGTTGAAATAATACATGAAAGCTTCAGTGCACCCCATCTCCTCCATCATGGACAGAGTCTCCTCATACTCCTCCTCAGTCTCTGTCGGAAACCCTGTCATGACATCTGTCGATAATGTAAGAGAAGGAATTTCCCTCTTCATCTTTCTTACAAGCTCAATGAAATTTTCCCTGGTTGTCTTCCTGTTCATGAGCTGCAGAATCCTTGTAGATCCTGCCTGCATGGGCAGATGTATGTGCTTTGCAACCCGTTCATCTGAAGCGATGACTGCAATGAGATGGTCCGAGAAATCCTTTGGATGCGGAGATTCGAAGCGCACGAAGATTATATTCTTCATATATGGCGTTATAATCTCGAGAAGCGTGGGGAAATCGACATGGGAGCCATTGTATTCCTGTGAATACGAATTCACATTCTGACCAAGAAGCGTAATCTCCCTCACACCTTTTCCATCGAGGAATTCCACCTCTTTTATGATATCTTCAACCGGACGCGATACCTCCCTGCCACGCACATAGGGAACGATGCAGTAAGAGCAGAAGTTATTGCATCCATTCATGATTGGCACATAGCTGGAGTAATCACCTTCCTTGTAATAGGACGAAAGGAAATGATAGCTCTCAAGCTTCTCAAGAGGATGACCAAGGATGAAATCAGGAATCTCTGCCTTCTCATTTGTTCCGATTACGGCATCGATATATGGCGCTTCCTTCTTGAGTTCCTCTTTCATTCTCTCTGCCATGCATCCGGTGACGATAAGTAGGAGGCTGTGCTTTTTCTTCTCTGCGCTGTAGAAGCCAAGACGTCCCCATATCCTGTTTTCAGCTGTCTTTCTCACGGAACAGGTATTGAGGATCACTGCATCGCAATCATCTGGATTCTCTGTCTTTTCCAGCCCCCTTCCAAGAAGCATGGTCTCGATGGCTGCGCTTTCAGCCATATTGAGCTGACAGCCGTATGATTCAATCAGGAATTTCATTTAGCCCTCCTTTGAGCGGCTTCAAACGTATTTGACATCAGCATTGCGACAGTCATCAATCCGATTCCGCCAGGAACCGGGGTGATTGAGACATCACGGGAAGCAAAGGTTTTGTAATCACAGTCTCCTTCCAGATGGAAACCGTTCTTCTTCGTCGGGTCAGGAATCCTGTTAACTCCGACATCAATGACCACTGCCCCATCCCTGACATAGCTTTCATCAATCGTCCCAGGATGCCCTGTAGCCACTATGATTATATCAGCAGAGAGTGTGTGTTCTTTCAGATCGGATGTCCTGGTATGGCACACAGTGACCGTCGCATCCAGTCCTTTCTGCATAAGAAGAGCAGCCATGGGTTTGCCGACGATGTTGCTTCTCCCGATGATTACAACATTCTTTCCAGCAGTCCCTATATTGTAGTATTCGAGTGTCCTGAGTATTCCCTTGGGTGTGCAGGGAATATAGCATTTCTCTCCGATGAGAAGGCGTCCGGTGTTCTGTGGCGAGAATCCATCCACGTCCTTTTCCGGTCTGATACGGTCAATAATGCGTTTCTCATCAATGTGATCCGGAAGCGGCAGCTGCACAAGAATTCCATCGACATCCTCGCGCTCGTTAAGTTCATCTATCAGAGCAAGAAGAGCATTTTCAGAGCAATCTTCATCAAAACTATACTGAAAATGCAAAAATCCAAGACTACTGCAGGCCTCCTCCTTTTTCCTCACATATGTCTCGCTTGCCCCATCGTGACCTACAAGCACGACAGCAAGGGAAGGAGCCCTATTTCCTTGCTGAATAAAGCATTCTGTATCATTTTTCAGCTGACTCATAACGGACGCTGCAATCTCTTTACACCCTAATCTGATCATGTTGAGAAGAATAGATAAAATAATGGCTATCTGCAAGAAGCCCTTTGCCTACACTCTTCTCTTTCTGTATAATTTCCTCAGGAGTTTTTTAATGAAGAAAACACTTAGATTCCTTGCTGCATTGCTATTGCTTCCAACACTTCTATTTGCAGCAGATCCTTATTATGATTCAGGTTCCCAGATCTTTAACATAACAGCTGGTGCAACTGTTCCATTCTTCTACAATTATCCGGGAAATCCGGATGGGCCTGAATGGAGCTTCGGTCCTGGTGTTGATTCAAATGGGCATACAAACAGTACAGTCGGAGGAATTGGTGCAATTTCCTATCAGATATTCGTGAATCCCTACATTGCCCTCGGAGGAGAGCTTGGTTTCCAGTTCGACTTCCAGGCTGAATCCGGGATAGTCGCTACAAACGTTCCTATTTTCTTCAAGATGACAGCACTCCCTGTGCAGGGCAGATTCGAAGTTCCGCTGTCATTGGGAGCAGGACTCCTTTATACAAGCTATGATGGGTACTCAAAGCTTACTCTTGGCTGTAGCATCGAAGCAGGAATCAGGTATTTCATAACTGATTCATGGGGAATCGGAGTGAATGTGGGAATGCTTTTCATTCCAGAGCTCTACACTTCGGATACAAACAAAATATCCACGCTGTCATACATTCCCGCAACCCTGACAGTATCATACAGACACTGAGGTGAAAGATGAAAAAGACAATAACGAAATATATATTGACAATCATTGCACTCTCTTTTGTGCTTGCTTCGTGTAATATCGATTCGCACTATGGGGTCCTGCAGCAGAAATTCAATGCATCGGCATCGGATGCAATCCCTGTAGAGACTGTTCTCGGAGTCGACAGCAAAGACAATATCATCTTTGTCTCCCGTGGTGATATCTACTCAACTGACGGCCTTAAGGACACGAAGATTGCTGAGATGACGAAGTACAACAACCGGAATCTCAGAATCAATCCGGTATTCACAAAAGATGATGTGATTTATCTTACGTGGAAAGACAATAAAGATACGGCCTCCACTGCTGA
>CASEGX010000105.1 GCA_949287505.1 uncultured Spirochaetales bacterium
AGAGTTATTTTTTTATTCGTGGGTCTGTTTTATGGGAAGGCTGACCAAAAGCTGACCAAAAGCTGACCAATTGCGATTTCCGTTGCACACTTTTGCAACGGCATTGCACAAAATAAGCACTATCTGAACTCTATCCACTACGCTATTACTTTTATAGGAGAACGAGATGAGATTCAGAAGGCAGTACACTTTGTATTCAGACAAGGCTGTCAAAGGCAAACCGATCTGGTATTTCCGTGTTTATCTTCCAGACGGTACAAGACGGGCAAAAAGCACAGGATGCACTTCAAAGGAAAAAGCCCGCATTTATGTAGAAGGACTACTCAACAATGAATCCCTCCTGAGAAAGGTCTTTGAAACGGATCTGATAATCAAGGTGGACAGTTCGAACACACTTCTCCAGACAAACATCGTAGAAAGCAATGGTGATGTCCCAACATTTACTGAATATGCCTCTCCCTGGTGGAAATGGGATACTTGTCCTTATGTTCTTGCCAGAAGAGCTGCTGGAACAGAAAAACACCCTGGAATCAAGCAAAGCTATGTGAAAAGCAGTGAGATGTGGACTCGGACATATCTGATTCCCTATTTTGGGAAGTGCAAACTGAATGAAATCAGTGTCGATATGGTCAACTCGTTCTGGCAGGTGCTGAAAGAAAAGCACAACCTCGCACCGAAGACAATCAACAACATCAGGTCTGTTTTCATCATCATGATGAAGGAAGCCGTCAACAGAGAACTCATAGAGAGCAATCCAGTGGAAAAGACATTTGCAAGAACAGTGGACAAGAAGAAGCAGAAGCTGCTTACGGATGAAGAATGCGCAAAGCTCTTCGATATAGAGAGGATCAGGGATCTATGGAAGGACAAGATTGTCTATTACGCATACAGCTTCGTAGCTGGACTAACCGGCATGAGGGCTGGTGAGCTCCTGGCACTCACAATCAATGACATCACTTCATCGAAAATCTACGTAAGGAAGAGCTACAGCGGAGCTTTTGGAATGAGCACCACGAAGACTTCAGAAGAAAGGATCATCCCTATAACTCCAGAAATCTACAGAGTCCTTTATGTCGCATGGCAGAGCCATCCAAATGATGAATGTGACTTCATCTTCTCATTTGACGGGAAAAAGCCGATGAATGAAGGAAGGGCCAGAGCTGCATTCTATGCCGCACTTGAGAAAATAGGAATTTCTGAAAAAGAAAGAAAAGCAAGAGGCATCACATTCCATTCCTGGAGACACAAGTTCACGACTGATTGCATCAGGTCAAACATGCACCCGGAGAAGATCAAGGCCCTTACAGGACACCATTCAATGGAGATGCTCTCTCGCTACACAGATCTGGACGCAGAACGGGACATCGCTTCTCAGATAAATGAAATCCAGAGCACAAAGGGAAAGGAGTTCACAAATGGACTGAAATGACAGAGCAAAAGAGTTTTCCACAGCTTAATCGTCTCTACTACTGAGATACTATTGTTTCTAGTACTCACTATTATCACGCGCGCGCATTATGCGAGGATTTTTCTTCTAAAGGTACGCTGATATCTTCCAAAGGTACGCCGTTTGTCTTCTAAAGGTACGCTATCCCTTCTTCCAAAGGTACGCTGAAAACTCCTCGTTTACACAGGCTATATGTGGAAAACTTTGTCATATTGATGTTAAATTCAGCGTTGCAAAAATATATTAAATTTGTTATATTTTAGGAGGGAGGAATGCCTTATCGCATAGTTTACTACAAGGATAGGAAAGGAAAGCAACCAGTGAAGGATTTCATCGATGATCTCGCCTCTTCATCGAGCAAGGATGCAAGAATAAACCTCAATAAGGTTTCGCATTACATCAAATACCTTGCAGAGGTCGGGCTTGAAGGAGGTGAACCATACATGAAACATCTCAGGGGTGAGATATGGGAACTTCGACCTCTGAGGAACAGGATTCTATTTGCTGCGCTCGTAGACAACAGGTTTGTTCTTCTGCATGTTTTCATGAAGAAGACGCAGAAAACGCCGCAAGAAGAAATTGATAAGGCAGAGAGGGAGTTGAAGGACTTTAAGGAGAGAATTGGAAATGAAAGATGAAATCAGGAAATATGGCAGTTCTGTTGGGGATGATGCAGTAGAACACATCAACAGTCTTCTTACGAAGGAGGAAAGAGCTGAAGCTGATATTGAAGTCCAGCTGATGAAAGAGCTGACAGCTGCACGTAAGGAAAAGAAAATGACCCAGAAAAAACTTGGAGAGCTGTGTGGTCTTCCTCAATCGGCAATCGCTCGCATAGAAAAAGGAGAGAATTCTCCATCCATTGCTACTGTCACAAAAGTACTCTCGGCATTGGGCAAGAGGCTATATATCGGAGACATGATGTGATTATGGAAAACAGAGCTACGACAGTAAACGAAATGCGTCTTGAAGAGATTGTGTCAATCATTCCAGTTGCATATGAAGACGCCCCGGAGATAACTCCTGAACAGGCGGCGAAAGCCCATTTTGCCAATATTTCTCATCCACAGTGGTTGTTCAAAACATCTTCGGAACAGGGAAATGGATTCCACAAGGATTAGTACTGCTTGCTGTTCAATGTCCAGGAGTAACATGGGATACAAGCTGGTGAATACAGCTATGGGAAAATAATATGGGTACAAACACGTTCAAATATGAGCTTGTAATTCTTGATCCATCACTGCACAAATACATTGAGGCGACAGAAGAGACAGAGACTTTCATCCAGGCTGTATTTAGTGTCCTGATGAAGAATAAGAAACTATGCGGCAAAATGCTGACAATCTACTGTCGGAAACCGAAGTCAGGCGACTTGCAGTACATGGGCAAATTTGATGGCATGTCCTCCAGAGGGACTGGAGATATCTCATACAGCCATATCATCAACCTCTCCAATGGATTGGAGTACTATCTTACTGACGATGGATTCGAATTGCTTTGACAGTTTCTTTGGCAGATGAAGTCAGGCTTGTCTATCGTCATAATTGCAATATTTTAATTTGACAAACGCTTCCATTATGAGTTAATCTAACAGTGTGGTCACAGGATTAAATCAATAATCCATGATACAGATAGAAAAACGTCACTAAGTTACTAACTTAGAGCAGTAAATTATCAAAAATATGTCTTTAAGTTTTTCCTCAGTGATATTATATGGTCACAAAAAGAAGATTGCAACTATTTCGTCAATTCATCAAATACATTTGCTTTCTCCTCCTTGTCTGTTGCCTTCAACCAAGTTGAATCCACGTCTCTGATGGCATTCTTCATGTCTTCAAGCCCCGGATGACAATACAGGTTGATTGTGATTGTTGGATTGGCATGTCCCATGATCTTGCAGAGCGTCGCAGGATCTACACCGCATGTGATGCACTTGGTGCCGAAGGTGTGACGCAAGCTGTGAAACTTCAGTTTCCTAAGCCCATTCTCCTTGAGCAGTTTGTAGTAATAGGCCCTCAGATTCCTTGGCTCCATCGGCTTGTCAGATCCGGTCAGGACGTACTTCCCTTCTGGAGAATCTGGAATGATGCTCTGAAGCATGAAGAGTACTGTTGATCCAAATGGAATCTTCCTCTGAGAGTTCATTGTCTTAGGTGTGCCAATGACAATCTGGCTCTTCGCTTCCGCACCTTCACTGTTACGGTAAATCCTCTGAAGAGTGCCTCTGACTTCGATTAGCTGCTCATCCATGTTGATATCATCCCATTTGAGGGCAGCAATTTCTCCAATCCTCATTCCTTCAAGAAGTCCCAGCCCTACACCGACAGCTTTTGGTTTCTTTGCTTTTATCAGGACGGATACGAGTTTCCTCTGTTCATCTTTCGTGAACACTTCACAGGTGCTTCCACCGCTCTTTGCAAATTCAAGATCATCGAAGAAAGGAGCAGGAATTTTATTCTTCTTGCAATACGCCCTGATGGTCGTTGTCACAAGACGGATGACTTCCTTGATTGTCTTCTCGGACAGCTTCTGTCCAGTCTTTCTGTTCCCGGACTGCTCCATGGAATCAAGAACATCCTGCAGGAGATCTTCGTCGATTTCCTCTATCTCCCTGTCTCCAAGAAGAGGAATGATGTGAGTGTCGATGTTGATCTTATAGCTGGAATAACTGGATTCCTTAACCTTGGCCGATTTGCCTTTCAGCCATTGTTCCAACCATTCACGATAAACCATAAACGCCTCCTAATGCGTCAACCCTGCCACATCACAAAGTTAGTAACTAAATGAGTGGGGAGGGAAAAATGAAAGGATTTTTAACAGCACAACAGGTCTGTGATTTGTATCATATCACACGCGTAACGCTCTGGAGATGGGCTGCCAAAGGCAAAATCAGGCAGTTCAAGGATCCTAAGAGCCGATTTACATATTATCTGCCGATAGCCAATGAACTTCTTACTGTGAAGGATGTCTGCTATCGTCTGGGAATATCGAGAAGGACACTGTATTACTACATCGCAGATGGAAGGCTTGTTCCTGTTCCTGGGCAGACGAAATTCACTGAACAGGAAATATCAAGATTTGAGAAGGAACAGAGAGAATCACTCATCGAAATCAAGCCAGTGATTGACACCATAGGAGCACCTGGAAGATGAATCAGTCTCAGGAGCTCGGATTTTTCAACTCCAATTTCGTTTATTTCCCTCTGCCGAAGAAATCGACGGGAGCACGGTTCACCTATGAACTTGCAATTGGAAGCCTGACGATAACATCCTCGACGGAAGTTCCGTTCGGGCTTTACGCACGTCTTGCACTGATAGCACTGACAAATCTGGCATTTCGCTCAAAAGAAAGCCCAATAAAATCTTTTACGGTCTACAAGCTCCTTCATGATCTCAGATGGTATAAGCCATCAGGGCTTCAGCTTGTGAAGTTCGCCAACCAGCTTATCAACTGGAGCACAACGCTCATCACGCTGATGTACCGCACAGAAGAACGGACTTCTTTCAAGAATCTCGTTCTAATAGATTCCGCCGAGTTCAGACTTGAGAAGGATCTTGAAGATGACATGCACGTATATCTCCAGTTCACTGATTCTGGCAGAGATTTCCTCATTGAATCGGCGTTCCCCATTCCTCTTGAAGCATTGCAGAAAGTGAAGTGCGCCTTCGATCTTGATGCCCTTGCATGGCTTATTTCCTCCGTGTATCAGGTGTCGAAGACAAATACCCCTAGATTCATCTACTGGGAAAATCTTTATGAACAATTTCTCATCTCTCAGAAGAACCAGTCAAAGTTCAAATCCAGTTTCGGTATGTCGCTTTATGAGATGAAGTCGCTTTTCTATTCAGATGCAAGAGTCAAGAAGACCTCTGAGGGAATACAAATATTCCCCTCTCCGCTATTGACGAAGGAGAAGTCCAAGTCCTGTCTGATGATCCCCAATTTAGGAGGTTAGAAATGGAGAAACAAGCGTTTACACCTGAGGTTTTCCACCCAGAAAAACATCAAGCCCCCATCAACAGCAGCGTCATAAATTATGAAGCTATCCAATACTTTGCAAAGCAGCTCTTTGATCTGCCATTAAGGTGCATCTTCACACAGCTTGCATCCCCTCTGGATCCGAGAGGCTATGTTGATCTCTATGGCGAGGATCCTGAAACACGCTATGTGTTCGGCGATGGACAGAAAACTATCACATATCATGCACTCGCATGTTTCTTCGATCATATCTCATTCATCCTTGACGGCGATATCGACTGCATTCTTACGCCGAATGTAGATGGTGTAGAGCTGGTCATCATCAATGAAGATGAGCCCGAAGAGATAATCGAGAAGAAGATAAAGACTAGATCTGATCTTGTAAAAGCCATAAGCAGCTATCTCAGCCTTCATGAGAACAAGGAGGCTGCAGAGTGACCTACCAGGAGTACATGAGCCTTTTGCAGACCAAGGTCATCGACATCCTCAACAAGGGAATCAACCCGTGGCAGGTCGAAGAGAGAGCAAGAAACGGCATGTCAGACAGATACTACAGCGGTGCTAATGCCCTGATGCTGAACATCTCCTCTCTTCTCTTCCACAACGGCGACATGCGCTGGTACACACTCAACCAGGCAAACAAAATCGGAAGCCATGTCCGCAAGGGAGAGAAAGCGACTCCTGCATATTTCTTCCAGAACACGATAGAGAAGCCGAAGAAGGATGAGGATGGGAACGTCATCAAGGATGAGAACGGACTTATCGTTTATGAAACCCAGAGTATTCCTCCAATCTTCAAGGTCTATTACGTTTTCAATGCAAGACAGCTCGATCCGATTCCTCCAAGAAAGGATGTGAAACACGACACGACATATGACAAAGAGCTGGCAGAAACAATGCTGTCGAACAGTCCTGCCAGCATAAACTACGTGTCGAACCCCAACCAAGTTCCGTCTTATCGTCCAGGAACGGACGAGATAACAATTCCCCTCAAATCGTTCTTCCTGGATGAGACGGAGTTCTTCTCCACCGCATTCCATGAGATGGCCCATTCTACTGGAGCCATCAGCCGGCTTGCGAGGAAGATAGAGAATCCGTTTGGAAACGAACCCTATGCAATCGAAGAGCTTGTAGCAGAAATCACAGCCCTCAGCCTCTGCGAAGACTGTAACATGAAATACACTCACACGACTTCCGCAGATTACATAGCCTCATGGCTAGAAGCCATAAAGGATCCCGACTTCAAGCTCTCTTCGATATACAGCGCAGTCACGAAAGCTGCCAGATTTCTGGAGCATCCTGAAGACAGGACACGTCTCATAGCACAGGCAAGGAACAACGAGGATGAGATCCTCTTATTCAATGGTGAGAAGTATCTCCATGTCCAGAGGAGCTACTCTGACGATGAGCCCTGGGACTACACGATCTATGACAAGGATATGAAAGACCTTGATGGAGGAAGGTTCGGCGTAGACGGCATGAAGACCTCTGACGCAATCGATGGGATATCGCAATACCACAACCTGGATTCATCCATCTGGAAACGTGTGGAACTTTCCCTTCTGGACATAGACGTTGCTCCTGAGAAAGACAAACCAATACCGGAGGCCACCCCCTTTTCCGAAATCAAAGAGAGCACCGCAAAGAATGAATACACTTCCCCAGTAGTCCGCTTCACATTCTCGGAAAACTACAGAGTCCCGATCAAGAAGGATATGTCGATTGCCGAGGCAGACAAGCTCATCGCCGCACTCAACGAGGATACGAAGAAGTTCGGAGACACGATCAAGACCAGCTTCATCATCACATTCCAGCTTGGCGGAAAGGAGGAAAGCTGCAAGGGGCAGTACATAATAGGCCGTGACTCCGAAGAACTGGTGGAGCACATCTCAAAGGTCGCAAACTACTTCCTCGACAATCAGAAGCTTCAAAACGCAGTAAAGGAGAAGCGTGGCGAGAAAGAATTTGCAAGGATACTTGAGGAGAAGCAGCGCACCGTTGACAAGTATGTTCCAGCCCTCAGCTGCCACAAGGATCTTGATGACCAGAAGGAGCGGACAGAAGGACTGCTGGATACTCTTCAGAACAAGCGGATGACGACAGTCGAGCGGGAGTTCATCGAATACAGCAAGGCAATACTCGACTGGGTTGACGAACAGCGCAACAACCTCAACAGCGGGAAACTTGTAGATATGCTCAATCCTCCAAAGCTTGAGGATTTCCAGTACATCATGCCTGAGAACGCAGAGGCGATTAAGACCGTCTACATATCAGGGCCGATAACATCGGATCCGAACTATGTCGAGAACTTCAAGAAGGCCGAGGAGTCGCTTTCAAAAGCAGGATACAAGGCCATAAATCCTGTTGAGCTTGTGAAAGGAAAGATTCCAGAGAACATGTCTGCTGCCGAGACATGGCGAAGGGCGATGGAAATCGATCTTGAGGCTCTGAGGCACTCTGATGCAGTGGTCATCTTGGACAAGAAGGGCCTTGATTCAATGGGAATGGACATCGAGACGCATCTTGCGACAAGGCTCGACATCCCTCTTGTGACGCTTGACCACATGCTCTCATGGAACAGGCAGGATGAGAAAAAGGCTGACGTACCAGCGAAGATGAAGCCGCAAAGCAGGGGGACGATGTGAGAGAAGCAGCATCCCCTGACAGGCTCATGTCATTCTATAAGGACTTCACCGCACTGCTGGATCGAGGAATCAACCCTTTCACAATGGAAGGGAACGACGGCTATTTCTACCTGAAGGCGATGTATCCGCCAATTAATGATGGAACTCTTCATCCTGACCTCTTCTCCGTCATCCAGATGAACATCTATGCGAACAAGAACGGCAAAGCCTACCTGACTGCCGAGATGCTCAGAAACATCGCTCCATTCTCAATCGAAGAGCCTCTTCTCATGAAACGCAACCTGTTCACCGATGATGAATACAACTGTCCTTCATACGCCTTGCCATTTCGCATATCCGCATCTTATCTGGAAAGCCTTTACTGGGAATGCAGGGCGAATCTCGAACACAAGACGCTTCCAAGCGAGAGATATCCAGAACTATCAAAAGAGTACGAAGGGATACTGGACAAGATCCTCTCATTGCAGAACAGCCAGAACCATACCCATCCAGATACAGAAGAAAGCATAGAATCAGACGGCAAGGCAGTTCATTACACGAAAGAGACAGTACAAAATCTCACCATTGCACTGCTGATCTCTGACCTTACATTAAGGAACCTTCAGCCAGACTTCTCATCCTTTGCCGAAAGTGAAGAAGAGGCAGACAGGCTGAGAAAGCTGACAGTCATCATTCTTGCATTTTCCTTGATAAACGACAGCCTATATTTCCAGGAGAAGCCAATTCCAGTCGCACTTGCGCTTTCTGGATACCGTCATCTGCTTCCTGAAGCATTAAGATCCGCAGAACAGTTAAGGACGATATTCACAGACGATTTTGACTTTTCATCCTGGTATCAGCTTCTCCACCAGGCCCAGCTTTTCACGCACCTGAGCGACAGGGACAGCGATCAGCACATCAGGCGTGAAGGCATCATCGAACAAATCGGACAGATCCATTACACAGATAAAAGGGACATCGTTTTCGAATCCTCTCCTCCGAAGTGGTATTGCAATGACATACCGATGATTTCGATTCTCAATTCCTTCCTTCCAGAACTCAGGGATGGCACTGTGATGAGCATCGCCGATGCCGACAAGTGCTTTAAGAGCATCCATGAGCATATGAACAAAACAAATGTGGAAAACAGGACTGATGCGAGGATCACATTTTCTGTCTCCTATGCCAGAGGCAGCATAAAGGAGACAGCAACAATCCCTGAAAACTATGCGATGGATCTATGCAGGGAGGCCAGGATACCACAGCACATCGCACATCTTGCTTCACTTGGTGTCATTGAGGATCCAGGTCTCCCTGCATTCCTTTCAAAGCATCTCGGACTCTCACTTATTGAAGAGAAGGTTGCAAAAGAAGTCATTCCATCAATCGAGAAGGAAGCCGAGAGGAAGGATTACACAAGCTACATCAGAACATACATCAAATCGAGCAGACGGCTTCTAAACCAGCACCATGACATCGACATCGCTGCGCCGCTTGGAGTGAGGAACTACAGGACAGACAAGTCCATGAGGACTACCAGACGGGAGAAGAAAGAAGCTGCAGCAACAGATGACGAGTCCAAATCCAAAAGGAGGGAGAACACACGAACTAGGACTCGTCAGGACAAAAGGAAAAGGAGGTGAAGGTAATGGCTGAGACGACAATCAATATCCTGAAAGAAACACTTGATTCTTATCGTGAAGCCCTGAATGCGATTCCAGGCGATGAATGGGACAATCTCATTTCTGAGCTCGGTTTCAGTCCAGAAAACGAGGCTTGGCCTGAATGGGCAGACAGGGACGAAGAAATCAGTGCCGAGATGGACTTCATCGAAAGCCTTGATGATGACAAGGCCGTATACATAACGCTCTCCTACGTCGATGACAACGAAGAGTACAAGGTGACAGGAATAACCGCTACTGACGGCTCAGGCAATGTACTCATAGACATCAACTTCATCATTCCAATCGACCTGGAAAAACCGATTCTTGAACAGCTTCAGGAGGCAACATGATGGAAACGACAGCAGCTGTACAGATACCACAGACAGTACCGGATTTCACCAAGCTCGCAGAACAGCTCACAGAACTTTCCAGATTCTTCGAATCCATCGAGAAGAAGACGAAAGTCTATGGTGACAACACTGAAGGCTCGAAGGTCATGAAGCTGGTCGAGAAAGCCGACATAGTAAGGACAAGACAGCAGAAAAGGCTTGAGAAGATCCAGTATCAGGAACGGCTTCAGGATGCGAAGGATGAATTCCGCATCGGCAAGCAGATTGCAAAGAAGGAATACCAGATTTCAAGGAAGGTCAACGGCAACGTCACCTTCGAGAAGATCCACTACATGAAGGAGGCTTTCAACAAGAGCAGGACTCACAAGAACCTCCTGTCTGCCGCAGTCTCCGCTTTCGTTACAGGTTTCTCACTTGGACGAAAGCAGACACAGATCAACCGCTACAAGAAGCAGATTGCACTCCTCACAGTGAAGGAGGAATACAGGGCAGCTCAGAAGAAGACTCTTGAGAAGTATGTCCAGAAGCAGAAGGAGCTCAGGGAATCCCACAGGGCTGCAATGAAGAAACCGAAGAAGGATACGTCCGAGCGTGATAGACAGAAGGTTCTGAAGAGCATCGACGCAAAGCCTTTCGACATACATGAAGCCCTCGACATCGGCCTCATCCCAAAGTATGGCACGCCTGAATACAAAGCGCTTCCGCAGGAGAGGAAACAGGCCCTGAAACTTGCGACCAGGAAGTGCATGGCAAACGGCAAAGACCGTCCCCAGCAAGTCACATTCAAGGATTTCAGGGAAATGGTTGATCGTTATGAGGAGATGATTCTCGTCACAAGGTCATCTCCGAGAAGTCCTTCAAAGACAGCACAGAGACCAGCACCCCAGAAGCCGAAGAAACATGGGATTGCACAGAACCCAGACCAGACAAAGACAAGATCAATGACACGCTAAGGAGGAACAAATGTTCGACATCTGGAAATCAGTCATATCAGGAAATCTCACGGAAGATCTGGAACTGAAGAAGAGCAAGGAAGGCCGTGAATATGTCACGTTCTCGGTGGCAGTGAACATCGAGCAGAACCTGACCAACTACTTCTCGGTCTATTGCTTCGAGAAGCGGCACATGGATTTTGCAACCGCCTTTCTCAAGAAAGGTACAGGAGTCGTGATTGTCGGAGCCGTGCAGCAGAAGAAATCACAGTCAGGAGAGAAGAGCTATCTCAGGATCATCCCGACCGACATCTGCCTCAAGGCATCCACGAAACAGCCTTCAACAGGCGCTGCTGGCGGAGCTGAAAACCATGACGAAGAGAGTTACTGAGGAAGGCAAGAAGCTCATTGCAATCGGGATCATCTTCATCGCCCTCGCATTCTGCGCCGTATACACGTCAGTGAGGATCGGTTCCGAAGCGGCAGCAGCTGAGATCACGGAGTTCACAGCGACTGAAGCAGAATACCACCAGAGAATCAGCGCCCAGCTTGAAGCGATCAGCATGGAGCTCGGAACAATCGCAGATTCACTTTCATCCGGCAATGAGAACGTCCAGACAACGCTTGAAGAGACCATGAATCAGATGACTGCGATGAATGCAGTCTTCCTCGACTATGGAAGAAGGATGGGAATCCTTGTTCAGGAGGGAGCTGATGTCTGAACACCAGGAAAAGAAGAAGAGACAGCACAGCAGAGCTGCTTCCAGAAAGAAACAAAAAACGCCGGAGAAACCCAAGCGTGATTTCAAGACCGCAATGAGAGAGCTCTGGAACCAGGAGGAGAACCGCTTCCTCCTCATCTGTGCAATCGGACTTCTCGTCATCTTCCTCTCCACCTCGCTTCCAGGAAAGGCAGGTCTCTACGTCCAGTCTGCAATAGTCGGCCTCATCATCTTCATCTGCATCGTAAAGAACGTGAGGAGGAGCGAACCGGAGAAAGAGGATGAGGTCAAAGCGGAAAACGAGGAGAAGACAAATGAAAAAACGACATAGGCTTCTGACCCTGCTTCTGCTGTTTTCATTTTCGGCCCTCCCCCTGTCGGCAGGGGCAGGTTTCCCGACTTTCGACCTCACGGGCTATCTCCAGGAAATCCTCGGATACACGCAGGATGGCCAGCAGATAGCCAACGAGATCAAGAACTGGGAAAACGAGCTCAAACGCTGGCAGCAGCTCTACAAGGCGTTTGAGGACGGAGACCTTGAGAACATACTCGGAGGCATCAATGGAGCAGTCGGAAGACTCGACAACACGCTTGGCCGCTACAACATCTCTGTCAGCTGGCTGGATGGAGTCTCAGACCTCTCAACCACGCTCACGGATACAGGTTTCGATATCGCAGATCTTGTATCATCAGGAGACTTC
>CASEGX010000106.1 GCA_949287505.1 uncultured Spirochaetales bacterium
CTACTGATTTGCTGACCATGGGCTTCTATGATTTTAGCAGAGTCTGCCGAAGTATCTGCAACTGCCCGGATCCTGGCTATTGTCATAGTTAGTGCACGCACTCTGCTCCCTTGTGATGCATTTACTTTGGCATTTGATACTGGAAAAACTTTGACGCCAGAGGACTTTACATGAAATTGCCTTCTTCGATATAATGCAATTCCGTGCGTGTAAACGCATGCTCTCGCATGAGTGCATGATTCAGGATATTCTCATGAATACTGACGTTTTCCGGAGCCGAAGAGAAATCTTCAATGAAACTTCCTTTCCCCGGGAACTCTGTGAAAACGTATAAGAGCCTGAGGATTCGGTGACCTGTTCCATGCCGGTCCATATGCCGGACTGATGCGTCCCTGAAGGGTGCTTTGCCCCGAAAAGGGAGAGGCAGAGCCTTAGAGAAAACGAATGAAGGTTGAGTTTATGAAGACTATTTTCATCAAACCGCAGTCGATTGAGAGAAAGTGGTATCTCATCGATGCAGAAGGAAAACCTCTCGGAAGAGTAGCTGCAGAGGCTGCTTATATCCTCAGAGGCAAGAATAAAGCTGAGTACGTTCCTCACCAGGAAATTGGTGACTACGTTATCATCATCAACGCAGCCAAGGCTAAAGTCACCGGCAACAAGATGGCAGATAAGATGTATTATCGCCATTCGATGTATCCAGGCGGACTCAAGGCTGAGCCGTATGGAAAGATGGTAGTGCGCAAGCCGACCTATCCGATGGAGCACGCTGTAAAGGGAATGCTTCCAAATAACAGACTTGGAAGAAAGCTCTTCAACAACGTGAAGATCTATGCTGGTGCAGAGCACCCGCACATGGCACAGCAGCCAGTTGCTGTTGAGATTTAAGGAGAGGCAAGATGGCTACCAAGAAAGAAGATATCAAGTCAATCAACCTCGGTCACGGTGTAGGACGCCGCAAGACTTCTGTTGCTAGAGTCTACCTCAGAGAGGGAAATGGCCAGGTTAAGGTAAACGGAAAGAAGCTTGAGGAATATTTTGTTGATGCAATCAACGCAGCAAAGGTTCTCCAGCCTTTTGAGGTTACAGAGACAACAGGAAAGTATGATCTCGTAATCACAGTCGCTGGTGGTGGTATCTGCTCACAGGCAGAGGCTTGCAGACATGGCCTTGCAAGAGCTCTCGTCAACTACGATGCAGATCTTCGCCCGGCGCTCCATGCTGCTGGCTTCATGACCAGAGATTCCAGAATGGTCGAGAGAAAGAAGTATGGTCAGAAGGGAGCAAGAAGACGCTTCCAGTTCTCCAAGAGATAAAATCTCTTTCCGGAAAAGATGGTCGGTGCAGAACCGGCCATTTTTTATTATCATTCAGCTGTGAATGATGCATATGACAGAGCTCTGAAACTGCTCTCCATGAGAGAGCATACGGAGAAAGAAATCAGGAATAAGCTGAGGGATAAGGGGTTTTCATCTGCGGATGTGGACGAGGCCATTTCAGAACTCATAGCTGAGGGAAGCCTTTCCGAAAGACGGTTTGCAGAAAGCTATATCCGTTCAAGACTGCGTAAGAGTCCTGAAGGGAAATCTCTTTTGCGTATGCGTCTTAAAGATAGGGGAACTCCGTCAGCTGTAGCTGATGAGGTTCTCTCTGAGGCCTGGGATAATGAGATCTACTTAAAGCCTCTCGCTCTTTATATGGAAAGCCTTGTACGGAAAAAAGGAGAGGAGGGTGCCAGAGCAGCCCTCCTCAGAAAGGGGTTCAGGGAAAGTGAGATCCGTAAAGCCCGGTCAGTCCTTGATGGCGATATCTGTGAATGAGAATGCATTCACATCAAACAGGCCGCAGTCTGTGAGCTTGAGCGATGGGATTACAGGAAGAGCCATGAAGCACAGTGTCATGAAAGGATCTATTTCCTTGCTGACGCCAAGTTCCTGATAAGCCTTTTCATGCATTTGCGAGAGGCACTTGGTGACATCTTCAAGCGGAAGATCCGTCATCAGACCGGCTATCTCAAGACGGTGTGTTCCAAGCTCTCTTCCGTCTTTATACATTGTTATCCCTCCGCCTATTGCTATCAGCTTCTCAACTGCTTTCACCATGTCGCTGTTATTGTCGCCGATTACGATGATGTTATGGGAATCATGGGCTATGGAGACGGCAACAGCTCCATGTCTCATGCCGTATCCTCTTATAAGAGCTGTGGCTACATTTCCCGTTCCGTGATGACGTTCAATCACGGCAAGCTTGAGAATGTCCTTCTCGTCCTCATGTATCCATTCTCCTTTCTCATCCCGTTTTATCCATCCTTCACCATTGCCAGTGACTACTCCTCCTGGAATGATGTCGATGATCCTGACATGGTCCGAACCGGGTCTCAGGGAAAGCTTTTCTTCTGAGAAATCCTTTACATCCATTTTTCCGCTCACCCCGACAGGTTCTGTATGGGGAGCCTTCGCGATTATTCTCCCGTTCTCTGCTGCGAGTTTTCCGAGGATGAATACCTCTTCAGGTTCTATGCCGTTGTCTATGGATGAGGTGAGAATGAAATCTGCGCGTTTTCCGGGAGCGATCATGCCCCGGTCACTGAGGCCATAGCAGATTGCTGCATTGAGTGTTGCCATTGATATTGCTGTCACAGGATCAAGCCCGTTCCGGATTGCAAGCGAGAGTCCGTAATTCACATGGCCGTCATTGACTATTGACTGCGGCTGTCTGTCATCCGTGCAGAAGAGGATGCGGGATGCATTTCTCTCATTCACGCCAGGAAGAAGCTGAAGGACGTTGCGGCATGCTGTTCCTTCGCGGAGCATTACATACATTCCTTTCCGTACCTTGTCATGAAGTTCCTCAGGTGTCTCGCATTCATGGTCTGTGGTTATTCCGGCTGCGGCATACCCATCTAATGAAGTGCCTGTTATGGATGGGGCATGTCCATCGATGTTTTTTCTTCTCTTGTAAGC
This sequence comes from uncultured Spirochaetales bacterium, assembly GCA_949287505.1. Taxonomy (GTDB): domain Bacteria; phylum Spirochaetota; class Spirochaetia; order Sphaerochaetales; family Sphaerochaetaceae; genus Ornithospirochaeta. The sequence goes on from CASEGX010000106.1 coordinate 2,964, forward strand.
AGTCTCGAGTTTCTCCATTACAACCGGGTCCTTCGATATGACACCGGGGTAATTCATCATCTCTCCAAGGCCCAGAACCCTTGGATTATCTATATACTTCTCTATGTCCGGCGCATTCAGTATAGCTCCTGCATGTTCGAAGGGCGTTGCAGGAACGCAGGACGGGAACATCAGAAACACTGATAGCGGAATATCCTCTGAAGCCTTCAGCATGTATGCCATGCCGTCAAGACCTGTGACATTGCAGATCTCATGGGGATCTGCAATCACTGTCGTCGTTCCGCAGGGAACGACTGCATCTGAGAATTCTGAAGGGGATAGATGTGATGATTCTATGTGGCAATGGGCATCGATAAGGCCCGGGATCAGAAACCGGCCTTTTGCATCATGCTCCGCTCTGGCTTTTCTCTTTCCATTGAAGCCCACAATCATTCCAGAGAGAATATAGACATCTGCCTCGAACACTTCCTTATTGCAGACATCGACAACCTTTGCATTGCGGATTACAAGATCGCATTCTCTTCTTCCTTCTGCGGCGTCTATGAGTCTTTCAGTTATTTCCCTAGTCATCTTTGCCTCCGTATTCAGTCTAAGGCAGTTTTCTGTATGTGGCAAATCCAAATAGGAAAATTGATTATAAGCTTTGATTATTGAAACAAAATAAGAGAATCACGCAGAAAACAAAGACCCCGGTTTTGCCGGGGCCACGGATCAGATCATATCATCAAGCTGCTTTAGACGTCTCATGTCATATTCTCTGAGCTGGTTTGTAAGCGTATCAGGATCATCATATTTCTTCTCTCTGTGCTTGTTGAATATGAGGTAAAGTGTCGGGGAGAGAAGGAGCGTGAGGAATGCACCTGTGATGATACCACCTGTGAATGTAACAGCCAGTGGCTGCATGAGTTCTGCACCTTCTCCAGGGAAGAATGCCATAGGAATCATTCCAAGGATTGTGGTGAGTGTTGTCATCAGAATAGGGCGCAGACGTCCGTACGCTGCCTGAAGACAGGCCTGTTTTACAGGAACCTTCTGGTCAACGAGACGGTTGATGCAGTCCACAAGAACAATACCGTTGTTTACGACCGTTCCGATAAGGGCAACGATACCGACGATACTGAAGAGTGAGAACTGCTGTCCCATCGCCACATGGATCCATATTACACCGATCATCAGAAGAGGGATGGTCGCGAATATGATAAGAGGATCGATCATTGACTCGAACTGAGCAGCCATTACCGCGTAAACGAGGAAGAGGGCAAGTATGATGATCATTATCATTGTAGGCAGGTACTCTGCGAACATTGACATCTCTCCAGTCTGCTCAAGCGTGACACCCTCAGGAAGGACAAGATGCTCTTCAAGCGCACGGTCAACAGCTGCCTGTACCTCGTTTGCGGCATATCCTTCGAGGATTGAGGCTGTTACGTGGTTGATACGTTCCTTATTCTCTCTCATGATGGACATCGGAGCCGTTCCTTCTACAAGATCTGCAACCGCATCGAGACGGACAGTGCCGCCTGTTGATGTAGGAATCATGAGAGCTTCGAGGTCTTCCACGGACTGCATCTGATTCTCATCGATTCTGACAGTGAGGTCATATGTCGTATCATTGTCGAATGTTGAGATCTGCGTTGCTGTAACGCCTGTAAGAGCCGCCTGGACAGTCTGTGTGATACTGCTCATCGTGACTCCCAGATCCTGGGCTCTCTGCTGGTCAATCTCGATTGAGTACTTCGGAGCACCGTTGTCGAGGTCTGTCTGGATGTTCTCAACCTGCGGTACATATGTATGGAGGATATCCATAATCTGATCTGCAGTCTCAAGTGAGAGTTCTGTGTCATCCGAGTGTATTGTTACGGATATACCTGTGCCAGACATCGACCTCATGTTGGAAAAGAGCCATTCAGCTTCCGGATTCTCATTGAGGAGAGGACGGAGCATGTTCTGGATGTCTGAGACGGTATAGGTCTGCTCCGTGATTGGAGGAAGACTTATCTCTATGGAACCGGAATTGCTGCCGATTTCCGTGAGAATGGACTCATATGCTTCTTCAGGAAGCGTATTCAGAACCTTCCTTTCCATCTCAAAGACATACTCTTTCGTTATATCCTGCGTCGTACCCTGATCGAGCGTGAGATTGAGTGTCACAGAATCGTCAGTTGATGACATAGGTATAAGGGATATTCCCAGATCTCCGAACTTGATGAGTGAGACAATGAGAAGAAGGACGAGAAGGAGGATCAGGAGGAATTTCCTGTTGAGGAAGTAATTGAGAACTCTGACGTATGCGTTTCTCATATGCATTTCCCCTCTGACCATGGCATCGTCTATTGCCCTCAGCGGCTTCCATCTGAGCGGTTTCTGGGTTCTTGTGTTTATCTTGAGAATCGAGCCACAGAGTGCCGGAACGAGAGTCACAGCTACGAAGAGGGAGGCAAAGAGTGAGATACATACCGTGATTACGAGATCCTGGAACATGATTCCTATCATGCCGATGTCATACTTGTAGATGAGGATAGGCACGAATACACAGATTGTGGTGAGTGTGGATGCACAGATTGCCGTGAACATGTTCTTGCTGCCAAGGATTGCAGCAACTGCGCTTCTTTCACCTCTCTGACGGAATGTATATGTATTCTCGAGGATGATGATTGAGGCATCAACTGTCATACCGATACCGAGAATAAGGCCTGACATACTCATAGCGTTTACGGACATGCCTGTTATTGACATGAGCATGAGCGTGATGAGGATACAGATCGGCATCGAGAGCGAGATGATGATTGTTGTCTTTATTCCACGGAGGAATACGAAGATAATCGCTGCTGCGAGAATGACACCCTGAATGGCGGAATTCACAACCTCATTCATCGTATCCGTGATCATCTCTGTGGAATCCCTCTGGATGGAGAGTGTGAGATCGGAGTCGAGCTCAGCCTGGATTTCAGGAAGCGTCTCGCGCACGGCTTTCGCAACCGTTGTCTCGTTGCTGTCGGATTCGTTTGAGATGTTTATTGTGATGATCTCATTGCCATCGAGATATGACAGTCTTCCACCCGTTGCTGTCTCTTCCACGACATCTGCAACATCCTGGAGATAAATCGGGGTGCCTGCACCGGTGTATCCGACAATCGTCTCCTCGATGTCCTGAGTTGTCATGTAACGGGCATCTGCCGTTATCTGATAATCCATGCCGCGCTGGGTGATTTCTCCTCCAGTGCTCTGGATATTGCGGGCTGCAATCATTGAAGTGATCTGGGAAATCGAGAGATTGTATGCCTCAAGTCTGTTTGGATCAACTTCGACGGTATATTCAACAGGAGCACCGCCATATACATTGACCTGGGACACGCCCTCGATTCTTTCCAGAAGCGGCTGGATCGTGTTCTCTGCAATGTACTGCAGTTCATCTTCAGTCCTGTCTCCTGTGAGCGTGAGACGCATGATGGATCCGGAACCCATCGAGTCAAAACGCATGACTGTCGGGTTCTCTGCCCAGTCCGGAAGCCTTCGTGAAAGCATCGATGTGATGGTATTCACATCTTCCGATGCCTCATCGAGGTCAGTTCCATAGTCAAACTCGAGTATGACCATAGCCATGCCTTCCTGAGACACGGATGTCATCGTATCCAGGTTCTGCAGAGACTGAAGTGAGTTCTCCATGATCTCAGTGACCTGGAGCTCTATCTCTTCCGGACCTGCATCGTTACAGCTCACCATTACGGAGATGACAGGCAGGTCGACTTCAGGATATAGCGCGATATCTAGGCGGGGTAGGAAGACAACACAGATGACGCAGATAAGAACATATATCATTGTCATCAATACAGGTCGTCTTACTGATAATTCTGACAGTGTCATTTAGTTCTCCTGATTGACTACGTTGATGGTTGTTCCATCCATTACGTTTCCTGCTGTGATGACGAGATCTCCTTCAGAGAGGCCTGATGTGATTACGGTCTCTGTTCCATTGGAGCTTCCTGTTGTTACTGTTACGCGCTTTGCCGTGTTTCCATCTGCGACATAGACGATATCTTCTCCAAGATATGTGTCGAGTGCGGCCTCAGGAACTACAAGGGCGTTGTCGATATGCTCGGTCTCGAGATTGAGACGGAGATACATACCTTCCTTGAGGCCATCGGTATCGCCGGTGAAACGTATCTCGATGTCAGAGGACCTTGTTGTTGTATCAACGGTGGGGGCGAGGTAGGTAAGTGTTCCTGTATAAATCCTTCCTGGATAAGCCACGCTTTCAAGCTCTGCACTCATGCCTTCACTGACAGTTCCGAGGAACTTCTCAGGTATGGCAGCTTCAACCACCAGCTCACTTTCTCCTGCGATTGTTATGACAGGCTGTGATGCCGTGATTGTCTGTCCGACAGCAACAGGGATGTCAGTCACGATGCCTGAAACCTTTGCCACAACCGGACTGAGCTTGTATGAAGCACCAGGGCGAGAAGGGTCGATGTATGTAACGGTGTCACCGGCAGATACTCTGTCACCTCTTTTTACGAGAATCTCCGTCACTGTTCCTGACTGCGTATCTGCATATACCGCGATACTGTCACCGGATCTTCTCACTTCTCCATTGAGTCTTGAAATCTTTGAGAATGTGTCGATCCTGGCAGGTTCTGCTGATACGTTTACCGCGGAGACAGTATTCTCTGCTACAGGAACCGCAAGCTGCTTTTCCGGGGCAGTGCTTACCATTCTGAAGATGATGAAGGCTGCAAGAATCACACAGATTGCTACGAGAATCAGGGTGATGATCTTGTTGAATTTGCTTGGAGCTGTTGTCTTTGCGAGCTTTTCGAAATCCGGCTCTCCAACTGTTTTCTTGTTTTCGTCGCTCATTTTATACTGTTTCCTTTTCCGTTATAGAATATGTCTCCTGCAGATCCTGCAGATTGATGCCAAGTGTTGTGGCAAGTTTATTTGATGAAAGAAGATGATTCAGCCTTGCAGAGAGCAGGTTGTTCTGTGCGGAGAGCAGTGCGGATCTGCTGTCTGAAAGATCGGATGCAGATGAGAGGCCTGCATTGTATGACTCCTCCCTGAGCTTATATGTGCGTTCAGCTATCTCAAGGCTGGTCTCGAGCATATCAAGCTGTGCCTGCTGCTGCTCTATTGTCAGAATGCTGCTTCTGATATCTGAAAGAAGGCTGTTCTGCTTGTCCTGAAGAGAGAGGCTCTTTATCGTAACGTTGTCTGCGGTAGCCTGTCTCTGAACATCCATGCTGCTTCCGGGAATATATGAGCTGATAGGAATGCTTACGGTGACAGAACCTGTAAGATTGTTAATGCTTGTATTGTAATCTCCTGCAGGAACTGCCGCACTGCCCTTGGATGAGATACTGCCACGATATGTGTATCCTACTGAAGCAGAGACTGTGGGCATGTACTGGTTGAGGGTCGCTTCCTTCTTTGAGTTTTCAGCGCTTGCAAGCTCATTCCGTGCGCTTCTGATAGTCGCAGTTGCCTCTGCGTATTCATTGAAAAGCACGCTTGCATCTGGCAGTGACAGCTGTACAGTATCCGGAAGCGGCTCTGTCTGGAAATCTTCCTCTATCCCCGTAGATGCCTTGAAGGAAGCCATTGCAAGCTCTTTCGAATTCTCCGCCTCGACAAGGGTAAGCTCTCTGTTATTCAGTTCAAGTTCCATGTTTGAAAGCGTGAGCTCATCTACAAGGCCGGAGTTATACATCTCCAGGGTTGACTCATAGTTGGCCTGAGCATCTGAGAGTGCTGTTCTTGCATTGTCGATGGCGATATCATAAGTTGCCAGTGTCCAGTAGGCCTGAGTGACTGCTTCCTCGATGGAATCATAAGCCGTCTCATAAGAAAGGGAGGCAGCTTCTTTCTCAAGGTTCCTTGTATTGTTTCCTGTTATCTTCGATCCATTGAGCGTATAGGAAAAATTCGCTGTTGCACCAAGCTCAAGACCGAAACCATCGAAATCGGTTTTCTCGACAGTAGCGCTTGGAAAGGATACGCCTGTATCTGCAGTTACTGAAATGCCGAATGTAGGAAGATAGTCCTTTACATAGTTGTTTGCGTTCCTGATTCTCTGGTTTGCTGAGATTGCAGCCTGCTTCAGCGTGAGATTGTTCTCAGATGCAGCGGCAATGGCCTCATCAAGCGTGAGAATAGGAAGATTCTCTGCTCCAAGTGGCATCAAAAGGGCCATCAGAACCAGAAGCTTCGGTAGGATCTTCATTTTATCTGTCTCCTTAATTGTTCCATTAGGGCATGATGGGCCCCTTCGTCCCATCATAGTAAGGATGCTAATGAATTTCCGGAGTTCTTGTCGCTATCTGAATCTGTTGCTTTTGTGAATTTTATGGATATATGGCACATTAAATGATACAATTACCCCTGAGTATGTATCACAGGGGTAATGGGGCATAAAACCTGGAATTATCTTGTTCTGAAGTCCTCGAATACAAGACAGCTTGATTGTCTGTCAAGATACAGAGCGCATTCGGTCCTTCTTCTTATTGACGCTGCTGGTGAATTCGGCGAGATGTCATCGAAGATACAGGAAGCCACGGCTTTTGCCTTTCTCTGATCCGGGCATGCGCAGATTATATGGCGTGCTGTGAGGATCTCGAATACAGACATCGTTATGGCTCTTGCGGGAACCTCGTCGACTGTGTTGAACCATCCTTCTCCCACCTGCTGTCTTCTTGATCTTCTTTCAAGCTCTACGGCAATGTATGGATCTCTTGCATCGAAATCTGCAGGAGGATCATTGAAGGCCAGATGTCCATTTTCGCCGATACATATGAATGCGACATCAAGCGGATATTCCTTCATCAGTGCATTCATTTCCTTCAGCGTCTCTTTGTAGTTTGCCTTTCTGGAAATCGGATGGAATGATCCGATAGTCGGAAGATAGTCAAGGAAGTTCTCTTTCAGGAATGTCTCTGATGATGCCTTGTGTCCGTCAGGAAGACCAACGAACTCATCGAGAAGAAATACATTGACTTTATCCCACTGAAGATCTTTTGTTCTGAGTGAGGAAAGCAGCTCAAGCTGGCTTGTTCCTGTGACGAAGGCGATATTTGCTCTTCCCAGTTTCTCTATAGATGACTTGATGCAGTGCCTTCCCAGGGAAGCAGCCTGCTGTCCGAGCTCTACTTTATTCTCGCAGATGGTAATACGCATCGGTTTTCTCCTGTTTGTGAATATATAGGCTTTGAAGATTTAGCGCAATGATTCATTTTCTTCTTTACTTATGAATGGGCTTCGTCTAAAATACTAGTATATCACAAAAGCGGCAAAGGAGTGGAATAGCTATGCAGATGACAATGAGATGGTTTGGCGATAAGTTCGATTCCGTCAAACTCTGGCAGATAAGACAGGTACCAGGTGTAACAGGAGTTATCACTACACTTTATGATATCCCGGCAGGGGAGCTTTGGCCTGTTGAGCGCATCCAGGCACTGAAGAAGGAAGTTGAGGATGCCGGTCTCACCATCGCAGGTATTGAGAGCGTAAACATCCATGATGATATAAAGATCGGAAAACCGAGCAGGGATAAATACATTGAGAATTACATCCAGACACTTGAGAATCTTGCAAAGTGCGATATCAAGCTTGTCTGTTATAATTTCATGCCGGTTTTCGACTGGACAAGGACCGATCTTGCGAAGATGCGCCCTGATGGAGCGACTGTACTGGCCTACGACCAGAAAGTCGTGGATTCAATTGATCCTCAGAAGTTCTTTGACCAGACAAACAGCAATTCAAACGGCTTCGTGATGCCGGGCTGGGAGCCGGAGAGGCTTTCAAAGGTGAAGGAGCTCTTTGAAGCATACAAGGATGTTGATGAGGAAACGCTTTTCAATAATCTTGTCTATTTCCTCAAGGCCATTCAGCCTGTATGTGAGAAGTATGGAATCAAGATGGCAATCCATCCGGACGATCCGGCATGGCCAGTCTTTGGTCTTCCGAGAATCATCACATCCAAGGAAAAGATCCTCCGTGTCATGAAGGCTGTCGATTCTCCTTTCAACGGACTCACATTCTGTGCAGGATCATTCGGAACGAATCCGAAGAATGATCTGCCAGGAATCATACGCGCTCTTCCTGGCCGTGTTCATTTCGCACATGTCAGGAACCTGCACCATTTTGCTCCTGGCGTATTCGAGGAAGCCGCACATCTTTCTTCTGATGGATCTTTTGATCTGTATGAGATTGTCCGTGCGCTTTATGAGACAGGTTTTGACGGACCTATCAGACCAGATCATGGAAGAGCAATCTGGGGTGAGGTCTCGATGCCTGGCTACGGTCTTTATGACAGGGCCCTTGGAGCTGAGTATATCCTTGGTCTCTGGGAGGCTGTCGAGAAAAGCGAGAAGAGGCTTGGTAAATGAGACGTACGTCCAGCGAAACAATTTATGACGATTTGAAGGACGATATCATCTTCCTGCGGCTCAAGCCGGGGGAAGAGATATCCCAGGATGTGATATCCGAGAAATTCGATGTATCCCGTTCGCCAGTGCGCGATGCCCTGATGCGTCTCCGCTCCGAAGGTCTTGTAGTTATGCGCCCACAGCGCGGTTGCTGGGTTTCCAAGATCGATATTTCAAGAGTCGATGATGAGTGCTTCTTCCGCCTGGCGCTGGAGAAGAGCGTAATTGACAGATATCGTGAGTACATGAAGACGTCGGATCTGACAAGGCTTGAATACTTCATTGCGCTTCAGAAAGAGGCCGCAGCCGCTTCGGATGCTGTCGCTTTTTACAATGCTGACGATGATATGCATTCGATTTTCTTCGAAGCAACAGGCCTGACACGGATCTGGCAGCTGATATTAAGGGAAACAGGCAATCACAGAAGAATGAGAATTCTGAGTATGGGTTCAAAAGATGTGCTTGAGAAAAACATCGCGCAGCATGAGGAGCTCGTGCAGGCTCTCCGTCTCAAGGATTTCCCGCTTGCTGTGACTCTGGAGACAGAACACCTGTCGAAGCTTAAGTACGAGGCAGATGGGATCATTGAGGCACATCCTGAGTATTTCTCGAACAGAAAAGCAGACGTTTGATTGGAGGAAAAATGAAACTGAGCAATAAAGGGCTTGGATGCTCATGCTGGAAAGAGAAGGGCTATAAGCTCTTTGACTATGACCGTGAGACGCTTATCAAGCGTACTCATGACAATCCTGTATGGGTGCATTTCGGGGCTGGAAACATATTCCGCGGCTTCCCTGCAAGACTTCAGCAGGAGCTTGTGGAGAAGGGCCTTGCCGACAAGGGTATCATTGTAGGAGAGGGCTTTGATTATGAGATCATTAGTGATATTTATGACAAATATGATGATCTGACACTTCTTGTCACCCTCAAGGCAGACGGATCGATTGACAAGGAAGTTGTGGGTACGGTAACAGAAGCCTATCCATGTGATTATTCCCCTGCAGAGGCATGGGCAAGGTTCGAGGAGATTTTCCGTTCACCATCACTTCAGATGATTTCGTTCACCATCACGGAGAAGGGATACGCTCTGAAGACTCCTGACGGCGAGTATTTCCCTGGATATATCAAGGACTTTGAGGCCGGCCCTGGCAAGGGTTCAATGTTCCTCTCGCGTCTTACAGAGCTTCTCCTCTGCCGCTACAACGCCGGTTCTCTTCCGCTTGCTGTTGTTTCAATGGATAACTGCTCCCACAATGGAGAGAAGATTGAGGCCGCTGTTACTGCAATCGCTGCAGAGTGGGTGAAGAGAGGTTATGCAGAGCAGGGCTTTGCAGATTATCTAGCGTCTGACAAAGTCTCGTTCCCCTGGTCCATGATTGACAAAATCACTCCGCGTCCTGATTCGAGTGTCGCTGAAATGCTCAAGGCAGACGGATATGAGGATACTGATGTCGTCGTGACATCCAAGCATACCTATATCGCTTCGTTCGTGAATGCAGAGGAGTGTGAATACCTTGTCATTGAGGATGATTTCCCGAACGGTCGTCCTGCCCTTGAGAATGCAGGCGTCTATTTCACAGACCGGGAGACTGTGAACAAGGTCGAGAAGATGAAGGTCTGTACATGCCTCAATCCTCTGCATACGGCACTGGCTGTCTTCGGCTGCCTTCTGGGGTATACTCTTATATCAAAGGAAATGAAGGACGAGGATCTTGTCAAGCTTGTGAAGACCATCGGATACACTGAAGGACTTCCTGTGGTAATCAACCCGGGAATCATCGATCCGAAGAAATTCATAGATGAGGTTGTCAATATCCGTATTCCTAATCCATTCATGCCGGATACCCCTCAGCGTATCGCGACAGATACATCCCAGAAGCTGTCAATCCGCTTCGGTGAGACCATAAAGGCATATATGGCATCTCCGGACCTTGATGTGAAGAGTCTGAAGTGCATTCCTCTTGTATTCGCAGCATGGCTGCGTTATGTGATGGGAGTGGATGATGAAGGCAAGGCTTTTGAGCCTTCCTCCGATCCTCTTCTCGGTTATGCACAGGAAGCTCTGAAGGGTATAACGCTCGGATACTCCGGAAGCTTTAATCAGCTTCATGAGATACTCTCAAATCAGAAGATTTTCGGTGTTGATCTTTACGAAGTGGGTCTTGCAGATCTCGTTCTTGAGTATTTCAAGAGCATGATTGCAGGTCCGGGTGCAGTAAGGGCAACGCTCAGGAAGACCGTAGGATGATCATTTTCCCCTCGCTGAGGGGAAATATCTTTTGGTATGAATAAGAAGAATTTGCTTTTCGGCAGGGTAAGTGACTACATTTACCTTGCTGTCGGTCCTGTCATTGCTGCAACAGCTGCCGCTTTGTTCTACACTCCTGCCAAGATAACAGGAGGCGGCGCTACCGGTATCGGTACGATATTCTATTATCTTTTCGGTCTGGATCAGGGTGTGATCATGATGTGTGTGAACATTCCTCTGATCCTTCTTGGCATGAAGGTATTCGGCTGGCGCTATGGTATAAAGACGCTCATAGGCTCTACGCTCCTGTCGATATGGACAACCGTAATCGGCCGTCTTACGGATTATCAGGGGATACTGGATACCAGTGATGATATCAACATACTTCTTTCCGCAATCTATGGCGGTGTCCTGATGGGAGTCGGTATAGGCCTTACGATGAAGAGCGGGTGCAATACAGGCGGTACGGATATCGTTGCTCAGGTCATCTCCCACTATTTCCCGATTTCAGTGGGCAGTGTCGAGTTCATATTCAATGCAGTCGTTGTGTCCTGCGGTGGTATCTTCCTCGGTCTGCAGCCGATGCTGTTTGCCATAATTGCTATGTATCTGTCATCACAGCTTGTCAATTTCGTGGTGATGAGTTTCGGCACAAAGCTTGCAAAATCCGTCTATATCTTCTCCGCAGAACATACGCCGGAGATATCAAGAAGGGTTATTGCAGAGCTGCATCATGGCGGGACAGTGTTCCATGGGACGGGAATCTATACATCCAAGACACGCACGATGCTGCTTGTCATTGTGCCGAATAATCAGATGAACACCATCATGAAGATCATACATGATGAGGATCCGACGGCGTTCGTATTTGTTACGGAAGCATATGAGGTACTTGGCCGGGGCTTTGTACCTCTGAAGAAGGTGGCTGATCAGGACTGATCAGCTCTTCTCTCCACCGATGTGCTTAAGGAACTCATCGTATCCGTCCTTGAGATTCTCCTCAGGCTCATATTCCTCGAGAGGATAATGCTCCATGACGAAATCTATGTCCTTGTCTCCTCTTCCTGAGAGATTGACAAGGATTTTCTTTCCCTTGCCAAGCTGCTTTGCAAGCTTCACGGCATATGCTACAGCATGGGATGATTCAAGGGCCGGAATGATTCCTTCCATGCGGGAGAGGGCATAGAAAGCCTCCACAGCCTCCCTGTCCGTTGCAGTTGTGTAGTTAACACGTCCTATCGAATGGAGGTAGCTGTGCTGTGGGCCGACTCCCGGGTAGTCAAGGCCGGATGCAATAGAGTATACAGGGAGAGGCTCTCCATCCTTGTCCTGCAGGACGAGGGACTTGAAGCCATGAAGTATGCCCACCGTTCCTTTCTGGATTGTCGCTGCATGCTTTCCTGTCTCGAGGCCTTTTCCCGCCGGTTCAACTCCATAAAGAGCGACATCCTTATCATCGAGGAATGCGGAGAACATGCCCATTGCGTTTGATCCACCACCAACGCAGGCAACGACGGCTTCTGGAAGGGATCCAGCATACGTGAGCATCTGCCCTCTTGCTTCACGGCCTATGATTGACTGGAAGTCACGGACCATCATCGGGAATGGGTGCGGGCCAACAACAGATCCGATGCAGTAAATCTGTGTAACAGGATCCTTCAGATACGCTTCAAATGCGGCATCCACGGCATCTTTGAGAGTCTTTGTACCTCTTGTGACGGATACGACCTTTGCTCCGAGCACTCTCATTCTGGATACATTCGGTGCCTCTTTCTTAACATCTATTTCTCCCATGTAGATGTCACACTCAAGGCCGAGAAGGGCTGCCGCTGTGGCAAGGGCAACACCATGCTGTCCTGCACCTGTTTCGGCGATTACCTTCTTCTTTCCCATGTGCTTTGCAAGAAGCACCTCACCAAGACAGTGATTTATCTTGTGAGCTCCCGTGTGATTGAGATCCTCTCTCTTGAGATATATCTCAGCTCCTCCGGCAGCTTCTGAAAGCCTCTTTGCATGATACACAGGGCTTGGACGGCCTGTGAAATGCTCATTCAGATCCTGAAGCTCCTTAATGAATCCTGGATCCTTTGATATCTCCTCATATGCCTTCTCAACTTCCTTCATGACCTTCTCAAGCTCTGGAGGAAGATAAGAGCCACCATATTCGCCGAAATATCCGTTTCCATCGGGAAGATTCGTTGTATTGATACCTGCTGTTACGAGATTCATATAAACTCCTTTGTTTCTATTTACAATAACATTACTGTAAAAAGAAACAGTTTGTCAATCCCTTTCAGCATCTTCTTGAATCACGTATTTTCTGCCATGTGCGTTTTGCTGTTTCCGGAGACACTCTTTCAATCCAGCTCTCAGTACTTCTGTCATCGATATAGAAGAAGGACAGGGACCAGGCAACTGCCATTGAGATATAATATTCAGAGCTGTCTGCCATCACAGTTGCCTCAAGTATTTCCTCGCGTTTTTCCGGATAAAGCTTTCTGAGGGACATCAAGGTGACTATGCCAAGCCTTCTTGGCATTACCCTGTTGTCACTGATAAGCGTATAGAAGTAATCATAGACATCGGAAAGATCGGTCTTGCCAGGTTTTATCGAAGAGGACAGCGTGTCGACTTCATCCCATGTGGAGAGATTTTCAAGGTGACTTTCTATAAGCTCCTTTTTCTCTGCAAAGGGGATCTTTCTTGAAGCTATCCAGAATCCTCTAAGCAGCACATCCTCATGATATCTGATCTCATATGGAAAAGATTCCAGTTCTTTTGCAAGCTTTCTGAGAACAGGGATGCGTACGCCTTTATATGGAAGATCATGGTTTTTGGTCAGCCTGGAGGAGAAAGCAGCATACTTTTCATCCGCATAGGGCGCATATAATGATTCAGTATCCATACTCCTCTCCGACGATTATCACGGTTATGCGGTCTTTGGCAGTCTGGCGTGAGAATATGACTGTATTGGCACATATCCTTCCTGCAGCTGTGCATCCGAGGGCAGAGAAGTGTTTCTCGTCGAAGTACGGTGATACGCAGTGTCCGAGCTTTGTACAGGGCGTGTCCTTTTCAAGACGCAGGCAGTTTGGAGGAGCGGCTTTTGTCTTCACTCTCTCTACAGCTTCGTGGATATCCAGCACAAGCTTGTTGATTCCTGCAATTACAATGACGTTATCAGGGCCGAACAGCATCGCGGAAACCCTGTTTCCTCGTCCATCCACCTCATAGAGCTCTCCGTGCATTGTCACGGCATTCGCTGAGGCTAGATAGTACTGGACTCCGTATGCTTCCTTCCTTTCTGCATGGTATTCCGTCTTTTCTTTCAGATAGGCAAGAACCCCTGTCTCTGCAAGAGTCTCGGAGCCTCCTGTTGCAGTTGCCGAGCCTTCCGGTACCAATGTCCTTATGAGATTCATAAGTTCTGCCTTGTCGTTGACGAAAGCTGCTTTGAATCCGTTTTCCTCAAGATTTTTCAGTGTTTCCTTTATTATGCCGTTCAAGGCTTTCTTCTGATTTGCATCCATGTCATCATAATACCATGGAACTGAAGGACCTGCTCGAAGGAAAAGATGTATTCCTGTTTGATTTTGATGGTGTTGTGACAGATAGCGAGGTATATGCATTCTCCACATTAAGGGCACTCGTTAAGGATAATTTCGGCATTCTGATTGATGACAGCGATATAGAGTTCACGATCGGGCTCGATACATATGGAACAGCCGAAGCCGTTAGCAGGAAATACTCCATTGATCTTTCAGGAGAGAGGCTTCTGTCGCTTCTGCAGAGCTATCCTGTATATTATACGGAATATGAAGGTATTACAGCTTTCCCATACCTTGAGGAGTTTTTCAGATGCCTCAAAGACAAGGGATACATAATCGGAATAGTCTCCTCGACAATAAGGCCGCATCTCGATGCTGCACTCTCCCGTCTTCACCTTTCTTCCTATCCTGAGATAGTCATAGGGGGAGATATGGTAAAACAGCATAAGCCGGATCCCGAGCCGTATATCATGGCTCTGCGCATGCTTGGAAAAGATGCCGCAGAGGCAGTTGTCATAGAGGACTCTCCTGTGGGGATTCTCTCTGCAAAGAGGGCAGGCCTTGATGTGATAGCTTTCTGTGGTTCTGCCGTGAAGCAGGATATAGAAGCTGCAGATATCCCGGTAAATGGATATGATGAGCTGATTCAGGTGCTCGGCAGATGAAAGAAAATCCGGAGACAAGCTCCGGAAATCCTTCAGGCAACTGAAATGCTCTGTTCCTTCTTCTCCATCAGATGCTGGTACACTGCTATGAGTGCTATCATCACAAGTCCTGCGATATCCGTGACGGTGCCAGGGATTATCATGCAGAGACCTCCGATGAAGAGAACTATGCGAAGCGGGACTGGAATCTTCCTGATGAAAAATCCGTTGAGAGCAGCAGCGACACCGAAAAGTCCGCAGAGTGCGCTTATGCAGATCTGGATGACCTCAAGCGGGCCTGAGACATCGATGAAAAGCATCTGGGGTGAGAATGCGAAAACATAGGGGACTATGAACGCTGCAATGGCAAGTTTCGTAGCCGTGAGCCCTGTCTTCATCGGGTTTGATTTCGCGATAGCCGCACCTGCATATGCCGCAAGTGCCACAGGAGGGGTTATATCTGCGACGATTCCGAAGTAGAAGACGAAGAAGTGGGCTGCCATTTTCGATACTCCGAGTGATGGATCCATAAGGATCGGAGCGCATGTTGCTGCCATGATGCAGTAGTTGGCTGTTGTCGGTACACCCATTCCGAGGATGATACAGCATACCATGGTAAGGAAGAGGGCAACGATCACATGGCCTGCTGACAGTGCTACAATTGCTCCTAAAAGCTTTGAGGCAAGACCTGTTACAGTAATACATCCTGCAATCACGCCGGCGATGCCACAGGCAACGACAACGGTAATCGATGATCTTGCTCCGTTTTCCAGTGCATCGAGAAACCTTGTGAATGTGAGTCTTTCCCTTCTGTTAAGTGCTCCTACGATTATCGCAGCTACGATTGCTATTGTTGCAGAGTAGGCCATTGTGAATGTGTTGGAACCTACAAGATATATAAGCACGATCAGAGGTATGAGAAGGTATATTTCCTTCGCAAGTTCCTTTGCTTTCGGAAGCTCTTCCTTTGGAATTCCCTTCATGCCGAGCTTCTTGGCTTCGAGATGTACAGCGATGAATATTCCTGTGAAATAGAGAATGGCAGGAAGAATTGCTCTGACGGCAATTGTTCCATAAGGCTCACCGGTGAATTCAGCCATAAGGAATGCGGCCGCTCCCATGATAGGAGGCATTATCTGTCCTCCTGTGGATGCGGCTGCCTCAACAGCGGCTGCGAATTCCGGTTTGTATCCCATCCTCTTCATCATCGGAATCGTGATGGATCCTGAACCGACTGTATTTGCAACCGATGATCCCGAGGCCATTCCTTCAAGCGCGCTGGCAACAACTGCGACCTTTGCAGGTCCGCCGGAGAATCTGCCGACAGCGGCATTTGCGAAGCGGATGAAGAAATCCGCGACTCCTGTGCGTTCAAGAAATGCTCCGAATATGATGAAGATTACAATGAATTTGACACAGACCTGAATAGGTGCGCTGAAGATGCCGTTTGTAGTATAGAAGAGCGTTCTTACCACCTGCAGTACATCGAGACCTGTAGAGAATGTATATATAAGAAGTGCAGCGGCTACGAAGAGGATAGGAAGTCCGACACATCGTCTGCAGAGTTCTGCAAGTGCGATGATTCCTATGACTCCGGCAACCATGAATACAGGTTCCCTGATTATCCGTGCCGATAACCTGATCGCTTCCATCGCATTGGCGGCATAGAAAAAGAATGCGCCTGAGCCAAGTACGAGAAGAACGATATCATACCAAGGCATGTGATTAGGTCTCTCCACGCCCTTCTTTACAGGAAATGTAAGAAAGCCCAGGAGGATTATCATGCCCATGAATACAGAGAGTCTTATCTCTGGAAGTGTGGTCAGAAATACCGCGTCGATGATGCAGTACAGGGAGAATGCAACCATTATGAAGCGTATGATCAGCTTAGGGACTCCTGTCCATATGCGGACATTCGATTCCCTGTCATATTTCTTCATTACAGCTTCGACGTCTGCTGCTGTTCCTACATCTGCATCGTGAAGATGAAGTCCGTGATGTTTATGATCTTTTTCCAAATCGACCCCCTTGGATAATGTGAGGGGGCAGCCCCCTCACGGAGATTTTATTTTACAGGTACTGTGAGCCCGTTTTCCTCATAATATTTCGCAGCGCCAGGATGATAAGGGACATTGGTTATCGAAGCAGCGAATTCAAGGTCAAGTTCCTCTCCCTTGTTGTGGCTGGCTGCGATGGAATCCTTGTCATTGAAGATTGTCGAGATGATGTTGTATGCATCCTCGTCAGCCACATCATCATTTGCGATGATGACAGCTGCAATGGCTACTGTCTGGCAATCCTCATCGGTTCCATATACGGAAGCATCGATTATGTTCTTGCTGTAGTATGGTGATGATGCAATGAGATTGTCGATGTGCTCATCATCTATTGATACAAGGTATACATCCCTTGTGCTTGCCAGTGTTGATACAGCCACTGTCGGTGCACCTGCAACCACGAAAGCTGCATCAATCTTTCCATCCTGGAGGGCATCGACGCTGTCTCCGAAGCTCTGGTATGTAGGTGTGATGTCCTCTTCCGTAAGGCCGTAGGCCCCAAGAACATCTATTGCATTATAATATACTCCAGATCCGGATGATCCGATTGATACCGTCTTCCCTTCAAGATCAGCGACTGTCTTTATGGAAGGATCGAGAGTCACAATCTGCACCTGTTCCATATAAAGAGCACCGATTGTCGAGAAATTGGTTATGGCGTTTCCTTCAAAGAGATTCGTTCCTTCATATGCGTAGCTCATGACATCTGACTGGACAAATCCAAGCTGGTTGTAGCCCATGTCCATCATCTCGATATTGTCCTGGGAACCGTTGCTGACAACAGCTGTGACCTTTGTGTCAGTTTCGGCCGAGATGCGCTGTGCAAGAACGCTTCCAAAACCATAGTATGTTCCCTGATCTCCGCCGGTTCCAAAGCTGAGTTCTTCTGATGATCCTCCTGCAAAAAGCATGGATGCGACGAGAATAAGCGCTGCCACCATGGCAATTGACTTTTTCATCTGATACCTCCTTATGTATACCGGCTTTACATGTTTCTATTATGAGAAAATGATAAGTGGTATTACTTCATCTTTTCAGGTTGGAAAGGAGTTGTCAAGCAATTGTGTATTAAGAATGCAAGAATATTGTATATTTATACAAAGATTTATTTTGTTTAAAAATGATGTTTTTCTACTTGACACAGACTTCCATAATGCTTATTTTATGATAGCAATCGACGTAGGGTAGAGCAGTTGGCAGCTCGTCGGGCTCATAACCCGGAGGTCGCAGGTTCGAGTCCTGCCCCTGCTAAATAGATGTAATCTGGACCGTTGGAAGCAAAGGCTGAAAACGGACGAGGGTCTCCAGACCATCATGAAACGTGGCAATCTGCTTGGCTGAGCAATGGCTCAGAGGTAGGTTGCCTTTGTTTTTCTTTTACCAAGACACTGATTTTTCATTCAGTTTCTTGCACAATTGTCTGATAAACATTATAAAACGCCTTGTGAAATATCTTGAGACAGCAATTGAGATGCTTGGGGATACTGGAATATCCGCCGAGCTGAAAGCAATTTATGATTTTTACAATACAGTTCAGTCTGATTTCGATTATTTCAAAGATGAATTCAGCCTTTCGTGTCCCGATGGATGCGGTGAATGCTGTGCCCACTTCATTCCTGATGTGACTCAGTCCGAAGCTCTGCTTCTTGCTGCAAGGGTTCTTTTCGGAGAGAAGAAGAGCCTGCTGCAGGAAAGACTGAAGGCTAGTTATCCTTCAAAGATCGTATGTCCGTTCTTTGATCTCTGGAGTGATCATCACTGCATGGTCTATTCATCCAGACCGCTTATTTGCCGGATGTTCTATTCATGTGCTTCTTCGGGAAAGGATGGTTCTCTGGCATTCGGAGGCTGCCGTTTCTGCAAGGAATCACGCTCTATTTCCTCCGAAGAGCTGTCATCTTCAGATTGCAATATTCATCCTATGGGAGATTATGGCGAGATGCTTGAAGTCCTTCCTGGAAACTCCCCTGCAACGGAGCTTCTACCTGAAGCAGTTACAAAAGCCATTAACAGAATAGGGTATGCCCTGAATCTTCTTTTCCCGGAAAACAGCTCTCTTATAGCTGAGGATCAGGGAGCTTAGTAACGTCAACCCATCCAGTGCATTCTGATGTCTTCTCCAGTTCAGGAATTGTCAGCTTGATTGCGCTGTTTGGGGTACCTGCTGCAGGGTAGACAAAATCAAAGCGCTTGAGAGATTCATCAAGGTATACCTTTACTCCATCATTGAGAGCAAACGGGCAAACGCCTCCGACCGGATGACCTGTGAGTGACTCTACGTCTTCGGCTCCTATCATTCTGGCTTTCTCATGGAATGTATCCTTGAATTTTCTGTTGTCAATCTTGCCATCACCGGCAGCTACGATGACTATCGGGCCGGAAGAGAGGATAAAAGACATTGTCTTTGCAATTCTTCCTTCTTCTGTGCCTAAATCAGCAGCTGCTTCGCGCACTGTCGCGCTGGACTGATCAAAAAGGATGATGTCATTATCCTTGCCGTATTTACCCAGATATTCCCTTACTTTCTCGAGTGACATGGCCGGATTCTACCTCTTTGACCCTGTTTTTTCCATAGTTTGCGGTTGGGTGGGTCATTTTGACCCATCTTGGTGCTTTGGTACGAACAGATGGTCACAATGATTCTTTTCCGATATCTGATAAAATATAATCAGAATTTATAATTATTTGTATTATATAGAAATGACAAAGTTGGCACGCCTTCTGCATAATTGTTTGTGTTCCAGTTGGAACATGAAAAAAAAGATAATACAAGGAGGCCTTAAGATGGCAAACGATGTAACTAGATATAATGACAGGAACGGAAGAAGGGATGTATCGCTTTTCGATGATTTCTTCGATTCGATGCTTGGAGCATGGGATAACTACTCATCAAGAGTTCCTGCAGTAGATGTCGAGGAGACAGACGGAGAGTTCATCATCAAGGCTGAGATGCCTGGATATGATGAAAAGAACGTGAAGATCACTGTTGATAAGCATGTTCTCCATATATCAGGAGAGGTGGATGAGTTGGAGAAGGATAAGGATGGCAGAAAGTACCTGATTAAGGAACGCCGCCATACTTCATTTGAAAGGTCATTCAGTCTTCCTGAGGGACTTGATGAATCCAAGATCAGTGCATCTTTCGAGAACGGTATTCTTACCGTGACACTGCCGAAGACACCAGAGGAACAGCCGAAGAGGATCGAGGTTAAGATCGGCAAGTAAATCATAGGGCAGAGCCCTTCGGGACCCTGCCGTATTTTTGACAGTTTGGAGGGATTTGAGATGAGATACGTTATAACAAGGACAGCAGCACCAAGACTTTCGGGATTTGATACATTCTTCAGTGATTTGTTCGGAGATACAGCAACGAGAAAGATTCCACCTGTGGACATCTATGAGACAGAAGGTGGATATGTTATAGAAGCAGAGATTGCGGGTTACAGCGAGAAAGATGTTGAGGTTATCCTCAAGGATGGCATTCTCACCATTTCTTCGGAAGAGACATGGAAGGAGAGGAAAGCAAGAGAAAGAGAGGAGAAGCATATGATAGTCTCAGAAATCCATCTTCCTGAGTTCTCCAGATCGTTCAAACTTCCAGATGACGCAGATGGAGAGAGGGTTGAGGCTGAGAGCCATGATGGCATTCTTACTATCAGGATTCCTCGTATCCGCAAAGTAGACCCCGGAAAGATTGAGATAAAAATCGGCAGATAATTAATTGTTGTAAGGGAATCATTGGTTTGGTTCCCTTTTTTCTTGCATTTTATATGTACAGGGATTCGTCAGGATTGTAACTGCGGCAGAGTGTTACCTTGAGCGCTTTGTCTTATTTTCGCTATACTCTCGCTTGAGAGGTAGCTATGTACAGGATAGTCAGGAAAGAGCAGCTCTCCCAGGAAGTCTTCCTGATGGAGATTGAAGCTCCTATGATTGCCCATGAGCGCAAAGCCGGGCAGTTTGTCATCGTCCAGAAAGGCGGAGACTTCAATGAGCGTATACCGCTTACCATTGCGGATGCTGATGAGAATAAGGGAACCATAACGATTGTTTTCCAGCGTGTCGGTGCATCGACATTCCTGCTTGCAGAGCTGGAAGTCGGCGATGTGATTGAGAATGTGCTGGGCCCGCTTGGCACTCCCACTCATATTGAGAATTATGGCCGTGTTGTCTGTGTCGGGGGAGGCATCGGTGTTGCTCCTCTTTATCCTATTGCGCAGGCTATGAAGGCTGCAGGAAATGATGTGAAGATCATAATCGGTGCCCGCAATAAGGATCTCATAATCGAAGAAGACAAGATGAGAGCGCTTGATCCGGATCTCACGATTGTCACCGATGATGGCTCTTATGGTGAGAAGGGCGTTGTGACTGTTCCTCTTGAACGCATGCTTGCAGAAGGCAACGTTCAGCATGTCGTCGCCATCGGTCCTGCTATTATGATGAAGTTCTGCACCAAGACAGCAGAGAAATACAATACTCCGATAACAGTTTCCCTGAATTCAATAATGATTGATGGAACCGGTATGTGCGGTGGTTGCCGTGTGGATATCGGGGGAGAGCGGAAGTTCGTATGCGTGGATGGTCCTGAATTCGATGGTCATCTTGTCAACTGGGATAATCTGATGATGCGACAGAGAACATACAAGGCGCAGGAATCTGAGGACAATGATAAATGCCGCGGTGGAATCTGCGGAAAGCTGGGGCTCAAATGAAAACACCGGAGATGATTGAAAAAGAAGCAAAGGAAGTGCTTGCATCGCTTCCTTCAGCACTTACTCCTAAAGATAGGGCTTCTATCCCTCACATGGATATGCCTGTGCAGGATCCGAAAGAGAGAATCCATAATATGAATGAGGTTGCTCTTGGATACACGGAAGATGAAGCCATTGTGGAGGCAAACCGTTGTCTCCAGTGCAAGAACAAGCCATGTGTCAATGGCTGCCCTGTAGGAATAGACATTCCTGCTTTCATTCATAAGATAACTGAAAAGGATTATAGCGGGGCTCTTTCCGTGATACAGGAATCCAGCCTCCTTCCATCTATCTGCGGTCGTGTCTGCCCTCAGGAGAATCAGTGCCAGAAATTCTGTACAGTCGGCAAGATGCTCAAAGATGTGGATCAGGCTGTGGGCATCGGACGTCTGGAGCGTTTTGTGGCAGACCATGAAGCTGATAAATCCTCTGTTCCTTCTATTGCTCCTGATACTGGAAAGAAGGTGGCTGTAGTCGGTTCAGGTCCTGCATCGATAGCCTGTGCCGCTGATGTCCGCCGTGCCGGACACAGTGTGACGGTTTTCGAGGCTCTCCATAAAATGGGAGGAGTCCTCAGTTATGGCATCCCTGAGTTCAGGCTTCCAAAGCGTCTTGTGGATAAGGAAGTCTCAAAGCTCAAGGAGATGGGAATCGGTTTTGAGAAGAACGTCCTTGTAGGACGTACAAGGACCATCAAGGAACTGATGGAAGAAGATGGCTACGATGCCGTTTTTGTTGGAACTGGTGCAGGCCTGCCCAAGTTCATGGGAATTCCAGGGGAAGATCTTGTCTCCGTCTTCTCTGCAAACGAATACCTTACGCGTTCGAATCTGATGAAAGCTTATGATGAGAAGCATTCATTGACACCTTTCTTCCACTCCCGCCGTGTTGCTGTTTTCGGAGGCGGAAACGTTGCAATGGATGCTGCCCGCACAGCTCTCCGCCTAGGAGCAGAGACTGTTGATATCATCTACAGGCGCTCAAGAGAGGAGATGCCGGCAAGGAAGGAGGAGATTGAACATGCAGTAGAAGAAGGCTGTAATCTTCGTCTCCTTTCCCAGCCTGTCGAGATACTTGGCGATGAGAATGGTATTGTGAAGGGTGTCGTGATCAGAAAGTGTGAGCTGGGAGAGCCGGATGCATCAGGCCGCCGTTCTCCAGTAGAGATTCCAGGTTCTGATTATACTGTTGAATATGATACTGTGATTGTCTCTATCGGAAATGCTTCGAATCCTCTCATCAAGAAGACTACTCCTGAAATTGAGACAAACAGGAGAGGAAACTTCATAGTCAATGAAGAGACCTGCGAGACATCGATGAAGGGTGTATATGCAGGTGGGGATATCGTTCTTGGAGCTGCGACGGTCATTCTTGCCATGGGACAGGGGAGAAAAGCTGCGGCCGCCATCAATGAGTATCTGAAGGAGAAGAAGTGAACCAGGCCATTCCACGTGTATTCTGCCTGGTTTCCTCAAAGGATAAGTTCCTGGCGATTGATGAGATCATCGCCAGGTGTACTGTTTTTTCTGAGCTTCCTGATAAAAACAGGTTTATCAGGGCCGTTCATAGAAGAGAGAGGCAGCAGTCCACCGGAATAGGTCATGGTGTTGCTATTGCGCATGGCAAGCTTCCTGATATACAGAAGCCTGTCATAGCGCTGGGTTTCTCGGACGAGGGTATCATCTTTGATGACAGGTATCCGGATCCTGTGAAGCTTATTTTCGTAATAGCGTCATCCCTGCATCGCGATTCCGATTATCTGAAAGCCGTAGCATCGATTCTCACATGGGTTCATGATCCTGATTTCCGCCGGATCCTGGTAGAGAAGAGATGGGATGATGAGAAGGCCCAGATGTTCTTCTCAATGCTCGAGAGCCAGGATTTCAGACCTCAGTACTGAAAATCATCTGCAGCTCTTCATCCCTTTCCTCCGGTACGAATTCTGGGCAATAGGAGACAGAGAATGCCACCCCTGCAGTATAGAGGCTGTATTTCCTCTTTCTTATATATCTGTCGTAGAAACCTCCGCCTCGCCCAAGTCTGTATAGTCCATTGAAGCCGAGAAGCGGAACAAGCATGAATGCTTTCTCGTATTCCGCCTCAGTATGCTCCGGTTCAAGAAACCCGAGTCTGGAACGTGTGAGATTCCGTGAAGAAGAGAATTTCATCTCTCCATTCTCTATATATGGCAGCAGTACCCGGTCATCTTCCAGAAGCGGGGAGATGTCAGGTTCAGTTTGAAGCGGACAGAAGGCAAGAACCGTTTCAGCCGTTTTCCACTCGTCACTTTCTGCGATGCTTTTTATAATCATCCGGCTTTCTTCCTTCTTAAAGGGAAAATTCCGTATTCTTTCCAGAAGGGTCTTTCTCAGTGCGTTTCTATCCATATTCATATGATTGTGCTTTCCTTCTTTCTCTTCAATATCATGATTGCAGAAGTTAATGAGAATCATTATCATTAATAAACCGTTCAGGAGATTCAATGTACATAAAGAAACGTGATGGCAGAGAAGAAATATTCGATATTTCCAAGATTGAGAATGCAATAAGGAAATCCCTGCTCAGTACTGGCAAGGAGTTCCCGGAAACACTTCCATTTTCCCTTGCAGAGACCGTCGCATCCTCCCTTTCCCATGACAGGACATGGAGCGTGGAGGAAATACAGGATGCAGCAGAGAAGACGCTGATGGCAGCAGGGGAGTTTGAAGCTGCCAAGAATTACATCCTTTTCCGCAGCAGGAGAACAGAGCTGAGAAAGGAGAGGCAGCGTATTCTCGAACACTTCCCCGACGTCGCACTCGATTCCGTGCTTTCAGGAATACAGAAGGATTTTCCGGATGAGAAGTACTCATTATCAATCCTTGCGGATAAGTTTCTTTCATTCTCAAAATCGGGAATGGGAGAGGAGGAAGAGGCTTCTGCACTCATAAGGGCTGCCGTTGAGCTTACAAGCCCGCAGTCTCCGCTCTGGGAATTCATAGCAGCCCGTTTCCTGCTCTTTTCATTCAGGGAAAAGCTTGCATCTTCCATTATGTCCAGAGGCATAAAGAGTTTTTCTGACAAGGTTCATTTCCTTGTTTCTGAGGGGCTTTATGGTGCGTACATAACAGAGAACTACAGCAGGGAAGAGCTGGATGCTGCCGCTTCTTTCATTGATGACAGCAGGGATAAACTCTTCACATACTCGGGTCTGGATCTTCTTATTAAGCGTTACGTGATCCATTCGCATAGTCATGAAGCGCTGGAGACACCTCAGGAGATGTTCCTCGGTATCGCCCTTCATCTTGCAATGCCAGAGACCAAGGATCGCATGAAATGGGTCAAATCCTTCTATGACATGCTTTCCACGATGAAGGTCACCATGGCCACTCCGACTCTTGCGAATGCCAGGAAACCGATTCATCAGCTCTCTTCCTGTTTCATAGATACGGTACCGGATTCACTGAGCGGAATTTACCGTTCCATAGATAATTTTGCAAAAGTGTCGAAATTCGGCGGTGGAATGGGCATGTATTTCGGCAAGGTGAGGGCAAATGGTTCCTCGATAAGAGGCTTCGAAGGAGCTGCTGGCGGTATCATAAGATGGATAAAGCTTGTAAATGATACGGCAGTTGCTGTTGACCAGCTTGGAGTACGAGCCGGTGCAGTCGCTGTCTATCTCGATGTCTGGCATCGTGACCTTCCGGAATTCCTGAACCTCAGAACAAACAATGGCGATGACAGGATGAAGGCTCATGATGTATTCCCTGCAGTCTGTTACCCCGATTATTTCTGGCGCCTTGCATCAGAGAATCTTGATCAGGCCTGGTACATGATGTGTCCGCATGAGATCTGGACCGTGAAGGGCTATCATCTTGAGGATTTCTATGGGGACGAATGGACGGAACGATATCTTGACTGTGTCCACGATGCAAGGATCCGCAAGCGTCAGATACTTCTGAAGGATCTTATCCGTCTTATACTGAAGAGCGCTGTAGAGACTGGAACTCCGTTCGTCTTCAACCGCGATGAAGTGAACAGGATGAATCCGAATAAGCATTGCGGTATGATCTATTCTTCAAATCTCTGTACCGAGATTGCTCAGAACATGTCGGAGATAGAGGACGTCTCTATCACTACAGAAACGGAGGATGGAGATACGATTGTCGTCACGAAAACAAAACCCGGCAGTTTCGTAGTCTGCAATCTTGCCTCTCTCTGTCTTGGAAATATCGATGTCAAAAACAAGGAAGAGCTTTCATCTCTGGTTAAGACAGTCATCAGAGCCCTTGATAACGTCATTTCGCTTAACTTCTATCCTGTGCCATATGCAAAGCTTACAAATGATGAGTACAGATCAGTAGGCCTTGGTGTATCAGGGTATCATCACATGCTGGCAAAGAATGGTATTAAGTGGGAGAGCGAGGAGCATCTTGCATTCGTTGATGACGTTTTCGAGACCATCAGCTATGCTGCGATTGAGGCATCAATGGAGCTTGGAAAAGAGAAGGGTGTATATAGGTATTTCCATGGAAGCGAATGGGACACAGGTGCATTCTTTGAGAGAAGGGGATATACATCGCCAGAATGGAATGATCTGCGTCTCCGTGTTCATGAGAGCGGAATGAGAAACGCATACCTTCTTGCCATTGCACCGACTTCCTCGACAAGCATCCTCTCGGGAACGACAGCGGGAGTGGATCCTGTTATGAAGAGATTCTTCTATGAGGAGAAGAAAGGAAGCATGCTCCCGCGCACAGCTCCTGAGCTTTCAGGAAAGACATGGTGGTACTACAAAGCTGCCCATGAGATTGATCAGAGCTGGTCAGTAAGAGCTGCCGGTATCAGGCAGCGGCATATTGATCAGGCTCAGAGTGTCAATCTCTATATAACGAATGACTACACGATGAGAGAGGTTCTGAATCTGCTCATCCTTGCATGGAAAAGCCATGTAAAGACTCTGTATTATGTCCGCTCCAAAAGCCTTGAGGTGGAGGAGTGTGAGAGCTGTTCAAGTTAGGAGAAAATATGCAGGAACTGAAGAGAAAACCGCTTTTCAATCCGGATGGGGACATCGAGGTTGAGAAGAGGAGAATGGTTGGAGGAAATACCACCAACCTCAATGATTTCAACAACATGAAATACAACTGGGTGTCGGACTGGTACAGACAGGCAATGAACAATTTCTGGATTCCTGAGGAGATAAACCTTTCCCAGGATCTCAAGGGTTACCATAAGCTCCTTCCTTCAGAAAGGAAGGCCTATGACAAGATCCTGTCATTCCTTGTCTTCCTTGATAGCCTTCAGACAGCGAATCTTCCGAATGTCACGGATTATATAACGGCCAATGAGGTAGGACTCTGTCTTCATATACAGACATTCCAGGAGTGTCTTCATAGTCAGGCTTATTCATATATGCTGGACACAATCTGTTCCCCTGATGAGAGAAATGACATTCTTTTCCAGTGGAGAACTGATGAGCATCTGCTGAGGCGCAATACATTCATTGGAAACTGCTATAATGATTTCGTGGAGAATCGTGATCTGAAACACCTCATGAAGGTGCTTTTTGCGAACTACATTCTTGAGGGAATCTATTTCTATTCCGGATTCATGTTCTTCTACAACCTCTCCAGAAATGGAAAGATGCCGGGTTCGGCACAGGAGATAAGATACATAAACAGGGATGAGAATACGCACCTCTGGCTTTTCAGGAACATCATACTGGAACTGAAGAAGGAAGAGCCTGAGATGTTTGCCCAGGAGCTTGTAGAAGAGTATAAGGCCATGATGATGGAAGGGGTCAGGCAGGAAGCTGAATGGGGAGAGTATGTCATCGGCGATGATATCCCGGGCCTTACACGTAAGATGGTCTCAGATTACATCCACTACCTTGGCAATCTCAGATGGCGTTCTCTCGGGTTCGATGATCTTTATCCGGATTTCCAGGATGAGCCTGAGGATATGGCATGGGTTTCCCAGTATTCAAATGCGAATATGGTGAAGACTGATTTCTTCGAGGCCCGCAGCACAGCCTATGCGAAATCCACAGCGCTTGTAGATGATCTTTGATGCTATAAGAGCGGAATGATAAAAAAGGGCTGTTCAAAAAGTCAGCATAAGACTTTGGAGCAGCCTCTTCCTTTTCCATATGAACTTAACATCTTATTTTATCTTTTATATTTGTACGAATCTAAAAGAATTATAATCAGACCATAGTCTTTAGCTTCTTTGCGTTCTATTCTGCACAAGGTCTTCAAAGCACTGCCCTCGATTAGCTGGATCTTTCATTTCTTAGTGATTCCTCTCTTGTAATAGTGAAGAAAGCAATCAGAAAAAGTTCTTATGTGATAAACTTGTTCATGGTAGATGTGTCCTCAAACATCATTCTATACCATATAGCACTCAGAGGGTTCGATTCCCAATGGGTGCTTTTATTATAAGGATTTAGGCCCTTCGGCCGTTCTTAATAAGGGAAAACAATAGGGCTGTCCTTAAAGCCTAGACTTTCTTAACAGCCCCATTTTTTGTCAGCAGTTCTTTGCTTCTTCGAATTCTTTCTGTATCACCTCATCCGGTTCTCCGGATATCAGGGATACCACCACTATGAATATGGATGATACGATGAATGCAGGAAGCAGCTCGTAGATTCCCCATATTCCGCCCATCGGCTTTATGAGGAAGTTCCAGACAAACACCATCACACCGCCTGATAGCATACCTGCAACCGCTCCGGCTCTTGTGGTTCTCTTCCAGAACAGGGAGAAGAGCATAAGAGGTCCGAATGTCGCACCGAATCCTGCCCATGCAAAGCTTACAATCGTGAAGATTATACTATCCTCATCCAGAGCGATGATAGCACCGAGGAAAGCTATGATAAGAAGCGCTGCACGTCCGACATGCATTATTTCCTTATCAGAGGCATTCTTCCTGAAGACCCTCTGCCAGAGATTCTTTGAGAATGCGGAGGCCGCAATAAGCAGATATGAGTCAGAACTCGAGATGGTTGCTGCAAGTATTCCAGCACTTACAAGGCCTGCGAAAAGCGGGTGCAGAAGTATCGATGCAAGGTGGGAGAAGATGTTCTCTGCATCGGAGTTCGTGACGAACTCTGTAGGAATGAAAGCCCTTCCGATAAGACCGATGAGGATGGCTGAGGCGAGAGAGATTATTACCCATACAGTTGCAATACGGCGGCTCTTCGTCAGTTCATCCTTGTGCCTGATAGCCATGAAGCGTAACAGAACCTGTGGCATTCCGAAGTATCCAAGGCCCCAGGCAAGCATTGAGAGTGCGGATATGATGCTGTATGTGGAAGCTTCCCCGAAAAGCGGTGTTCCATTCTGTATGATCTGTTCTCCGGCTTCATTGAGCACAGGTGTTGAGATGTTGAAGAACTCCAGGAAGCCCGGGATTGCGTTCAGATTCTCGAATACAGCTCCGAGTCCTCCTGCTGCTATCGTTCCAAGTGTCAGTATGATGACAAGCGCAAGCACCATGACAACCGCCTGCATGAAATCACTGGCGCTCTCTGCAAGGAAGCCACCCAGGAATGTATAGATCACGACAAACAGGGCTCCTATTATCATCATGGTCTTGTAGTCGACACCGAAAAGCGATGAGAAGAGCTTGCCGCATGTGACAAAGCAGCTTGCAGCGTATACACAGAAGAAGATAAGGATAAAGAGAGAGGAGATGGTCATGATAACTTTCTTCTTCTCGTGGAAACGGTTACTGAAGAAATCTGGCAATGTTATGGCGTTGCCGGCTATCTCGGAGTAGTGTCTGAGCCTTCTTGCGACAATAAGCCAGTTGACGTATGTTCCCACTGCCAGTCCGGCAGCAGTCCAGAAAGCATCTGCAAGTCCTGTCCAGTATGCAAGTCCTGGCAATCCCATCAGCAGCCATCCGCTCATATCAGATGCTTCTGCACTGAAAGCGGCAACCCATGGTCCCAGTGATCTTCCTCCAAGATAATAGTTTTCTGAATTCTCATTTGCGCGTTTTGCGAAGTAAACACCTATACCTATAACAACTCCGATATAGAGAATCATGGTAATCAGTGTCTGTATCTGACTTGAGTCCATCAGAACCTCCAAACGTGGATTTTTAGGTCAATATTATATGAAATAGCAAAGAGATGATAGAGTTAATCTGTTTTTTATGAGATTCTGCCGGTATATTCACAGAATAATGCGTGTATCAGCTCTGCGTTGCATGGAATTAACAATCAGCATAATCAATTTTCATTGATTTAAACCAAGTCTAACACATAGCTGCAGGATGGAGCGAAGTCATTCTGATAGCTTTTAGCTGTAAATCCCTTCTATGGAGGATCAAATGAAAAGGATTACAGCAGTATTGATGTCTCTTATCCTTCTTGCTTCTTTCGTTTCAGCTAATGGAGGCACGGAAGCAGAGCGTGTTATCAGAGAGAGCGTGGAGAATGCATCTCCTAAGTATGTATTCATGTTCATAGGCGATGGAATGAGCTCTCCGCAGACAAACTCTGCTCAGGTTTATAATGGCAGAAACGAGTCAGGCCTTGTTGAGCTTAAGGAGCTTACATTCACTCAGTTCCCTGTTGTTGGCCTGCAGTACACCCAGGATTCGACATCCTTCTGCCCTGACTCAGCTTCCACTGCAACTTCTCTTTCGTCCGGTTACAAGACTCACAGTGGAGTCATCGGAATGGGAGTGGACAGAGTCACACCGGGTACTACCATTGCAGAGATGCTTCATGACAAGGGCTGGAAAATCG
The DNA here is from genome assembly GCA_949287505.1 of uncultured Spirochaetales bacterium. GTDB lineage: Bacteria > Spirochaetota > Spirochaetia > Sphaerochaetales > Sphaerochaetaceae > Ornithospirochaeta. Next base: position 33,372 of record CASEGX010000106.1, read on the forward strand.
GTATTGTCTCTACTGTCACCATCAACCATGCAACTCCTGCCGCATTCTATGCCCATATAGCTTCCAGAAACGATTACTATGATATCGGACTTCAGATGGCGGATTCCGGATTTGAGTATTTTGCAGGTGGCAGCATCAATCAGGCAGAGAATGGAGACAAGTCCGTTTATGAAGTCCTTGAAGACAATGGATACCTTGTGACAAATGACAAGGATACCATCCTCAGCCTCAACGGAGACAGCGGTAAGGTCTATGCTTACAGCCCGGTTTTGCAGGATGACGGTGCAATGCCTTATGACATCGATGCTCCTGCTGATTCTCTCAGGCTTAAGGATTTCGTCAGGAAGGGCATAGATGTTCTCTACAATGAAACAGGCTTTTTCATGATGGTCGAGGGTGGCAAGATCGACTGGGCTGGGCACGCAAATGATGCAGTTGCAAACATGAGTGACACACTTGCACTCGATGAGGCTGTCGAGGTTGCCGTAGAGTTTGCGAAGGACCATCCGGATGAGACGCTGATTATAGTCACAGGCGATCATGAGACAGGTGGTATGACAATCGGGTATGCTGCAACAGGATATAACACAGCTTTCGATATCCTCCGCGCCCAGAAGTGTTCCTATATCCAGTTCGACAGCTATGTAGAGGACGCAAAGGCTGATGGTTCATTCTCCTTTGATGACATGATGGCAATGGTGGAGGAGTACTTTGGTCTTGTTGCTCCTGGTAAGACAGCTGCAAATGAAGCTCTTGTGATGAATGATTATGAGTATGCAAAGCTTCAGAAAGCATATGCCGATGACCAGAGCGGAAACACTGATGGATATGAGGAGTCTCTTCTCTATGGCGGATACAGCCCGATAAGCGTGACACTCACACATATCTTGAATAACAAGGCTGGTATTGGCTGGACAAGCTATGCACACACAGGACTTCCAGTACCGGTATATGCATATGGTGAGGGTGCAGAGTTCTTTATCGGAGCATATGACAACACGGAAGTTGCACACAAGCTTATGGATCTTACAGACGCAAGGTAAGATTGATCTCTGAATCAAGGGGAGACTTCGGCCTCCCCATTTTGTCTTATGAAAACTGCAGATAGAAAGAAGAATATTGCATTCATAGTAGCTTTTGCACTCGCATCCCTTGTTCTTATACTCATTCCTACAGGATTTGAGAGAAGTATCTATGTGAATGCTGAAGGAGCTAGGGCAGAGGTGCTGTCAACGGATGACAGTACAATCATTCAGACCGGTCTTTTCCGTACCGGTGACCAGCGTTGCAGAGTCCGGATACTTTCAGGAGAACACAAGGGTCTTGAGATGGACGGTATAAACCTGCTTTCCGGGAGCCTCAAGGATGATAAGGTTTTTGTTCCTGGAGATATTGCATGGGTTCTGATTGAGAGGGATTCGGATGATAATCCCATATTCATAAACATGATTGATTACTACCGTATGGATAAGGAAGTTATTCTGATTGCTCTTTTTGTCTTAGCTCTTGTTGCTTTCAGCGGTTTACGCGGTGTCAGGATGGTGCTTTCCTTTGTCTTTGCTTTCCTTTCGATCTGGAAACTTCTGATACCCGCAATTCTCAATGGTATGAATCCTCTTTTCATGTGCGTTGCAGTGCTCATTCTCCTTACTCTTGTCACGCTGCCAATGGTTTCCGGCATGAACAGAAGATCCCTTGCGGCAATTCTCGGTTCAATAAGTGCCATTCTTCTTACTGTAATGATTTCGGTATTCATGACGCATTATCTGCGCATTCATGGATCTGTTCTCGAAATGAGTGAGTCCTTGCTTTATAGCGGCTTCATGGACCTTGACCTCACTTCTCTTTTCTCGGGAGTAGTGTGTCTTTCGGCAGGTGGAGCGATCATGGATCTGTCGATAGATGTATCTGCTGCGATGTGGGAAGTCCGGGAACATTCTCCTGAAACATCCGGCGCGGCTCTGTTCAAGTCCGCCATGGAAGTGGGAAAAGCTGGAGTGGGGACACAGATCACAACACTTCTGCTTGCATATATGGGCAGTTATCTTACCCTTATGATGGTGTATATGGCACAGGCAACGCCGAAAGGAAACATATTCACTTCGAAATCCATCGCTGCTGAAATCCTGCAGACCCTGGTGGGTTCTTTTGGTATAGTGCTTGTAACACCTCTGACAGCTCTGATTGGTATGCTGCTTTTCAGAATAAAGAAGACTCCCGTGAGATGAAAAATTCTTTGTTTAAGAAAAAACGACAAGAATCGTTTTTCCTATTGCAATAATTTCTGGAAACTGCTATTTTTCCCTTGTTGCTCAAATGCAATGCCGCTTTAGCTCAGTTGGTAGAGCAAAGGACTGAAAATCCTTGTGTCCCTGGTTCGATTCCTGGAGGCGGCAGAAAGGCTCCTGAAAGGGAGCTTTTTTATATTATGGCATCCCCACTCTTTATGGATAATGGAGTATTTGCCTCGATTCACTTCTTTTCTTCCCCATCTGTCAGATCCTAATCCTTCAAGAAAACAAGCAGATTGCAATTTGTACGAAGGCTCTGTCTTCCTGTCTCTATATTGATTTTCAATTATGGTACTTACCATCAAGAAAACATTGCTTACCAATTCCTCGTGTTTATTAGCTGAGAACCAAACTTTCTTTCATGTGGTGCATCATTGATTGTGATTTGATAGAATGCATGTATGTTTGGAACTGGTAAAGGCTTCTTCGGAGGGCTTATAGGGCTCTTCTTTTTCTCAATCATCGTATTCTTCGTCATCTATTTGCTTGTGCCTGATGTATCAATCAGATTCTTCGGTATTTCCGTTAATTCCGATGAATATGTCGATGAGACAATAAACCAGTCCCTTTCCGAGATGAACCTGCCTGAAGGAATTCTTTCAGATCTGCAGGCATATTTCACTTCAGATGAGGGCAAGGCATATCTTGAGAATGCAACAGATGCTGTAGGGAACGGTGCTGATAAAATCATTTCATTTGTGAAATCAGACAGCTTCAGAGGCGTCGTTAACAGCGCGGGCAATGCGATTGCCTCCGGCGCTCAGAGTGTCTCTGACTTCTTTTCATCGTCTGGTGAAGCTCAATGACGCGTATTGAGTTCCTTGGCACGGGGACAAGCCATGGTGTTCCTGTCATAGGCTGCCATTGTCCTGTATGCTCATCATCCGATCCCCGGGATAAACGCTGGAGATCCTCTGTCTGGATAACCCGTGGCAACACCTCAGTTGTCATCGACACAGGCTATGAGTTCAGGCTTCAGGCTCTGCGTGCAGGTCTTGAACGGCTCGATGCAGTCCTGTATACGCATCAGCACTCGGATCATCTGATGGGACTGGATGACCTGAGGGTTTTCACGGATGACGAGAAACTCCCTGTCTATGGTTTTTCCTCGACGCTTTCCGCAATTGAGAGAATATTTCCATATGCCTTTACCGATATGCCTTATAAAGGCGTCCCGAGACTATTGAAGCATGAGGTCGGGGAAGGTGAGACTTTCCGTATCGGGGAGATTGAGTTTACAGCCATTCCTGTAATGCATGGCTGTATGCGGATCTCTGGTTACCGTTTTGGAAGCGCCGCTTATATCACTGATGCTTCAGATATCCTCTATGAGGAGAACAGGAAATATCTTGATGGAATAAAAACATTGATAATAGGTGCTCTCCGTGACAAACCGCACTGGAGCCATTCCACTTTTGCCCAGGCAATTGAGAATGCAGAGCGTATAGGAGCTGAGAATGTCTATTTTACTCATATAAACCATGCAACATCTGCATCTGAGATTGAAAGACGTTTCTATCCGCGGGCCAGAGGGGCATATGATACACTTGTTTTGGAGGTAGATGATGAGTGACGAGCTTTTTTCCGCTTCTGATCTGGATCCTGAGGTCATTGCAAAAGAACGTGAGATGAGAAGCATGAAAAAGACCACAGAGAAGAAAGAGGAAACCGTCGCGGCGGTTTCTTTTGATAAGAGGCTCTATATAATCGATGGATATTCAGTGATTTACCGCAATTATTTCGCTCATCTGTCAAATCCTCTGACTGACAAGAACGGTGCGAATATAAGCGCGTATTTCGGATTCTTCTCAACGCTTTTCTCGCTCATGTCCGGCTATAAGATGGATTATCTTGCCGTTGTCATGGATGAGAAGGCTCCTACGTTCCGCAAGGAAATGTATCCTGATTACAAGGCAAACCGCGATAAGGCCCCGGAGGATCTTCATGCACAGGTGCCGATGATAAAAGACACACTTGGCAAGATGCACATTCCATGTCTCTCAAACCCGGGATTTGAAGCTGATGATGTAATTGCAACTCTTTCTTCCATTGCTACAAAAGCAGGTATCGAGACTGTCATGGTTACCGGCGATAAGGATCTTTTGCAGCTTGTTTCAGATCATGTCTTTGCGCTCCGTCCCCCGAGAAAAGGAGAATCCCAGTACAGGTTCTTCCGTTCAGAGGAAGTCCGTGAGGAGTTCGGTATAGGACCTGAGCAGATTGTCGATTACCTTTCCATCATCGGCGATAAGGCTGACAACGTTCCGGGAATCAAAGGGCTTGGAGAGAAGGGGGCAATCAAGCTTCTCTCAGAATATGTGACGCTCGATGGTATCTATCGTCATGCTGACATGCTTCAGAAAGGCATCAGGAAAAAACTTGAGGAGGGAAAGGCGGATGCAGAGCTTTCCAGGGCTCTCATTGTTCTCCGTAAAGATGCGCTTCCCCCTGATTTCGATATAAGTGCGCTTGATACTTCGCTTATTGATCTTACTGCAGGTGCTGGAGACTTTGAGGAGAAGAACTGTCGTTCGCTTCTCAGGAGAATAGGAAGCAAGCCTCAGAATGCTGCAGAGATAAGGGAAGATAGGAAAGAGAGCGAGAAGATAATTTCAGAGGAAAGGGGTGTTTACAGCGGCATCACTGATCTTCATGACGTCAGGAAGCATTTTGACAGAGCCGTGCATGATTTTGATGGCATTATAGCAATCGATACAGAAACCACCGGTCTTGAGGAGGACTCGGAGATAGTCGGTTTCTCTTTTTCCTATGAGAAGGGAAGGGCATATTACGTGCCTCTGGTTGCTGAAGGAAAGGAATATAATTCAAAGGAGAGCGTGAAGGCGCTTTTCGATGAATATCTTGCAAATGGAAAGCTCAAGGTCATAAATCAGAATATTAAATATGACCTGAAAGCCGTGTGGAGGCTGGGTTCCGATATCCACACAATCCTCTTTGATACCATGGTTGCAGCATGGCTCCTTGATTCCAATGCCAATGTATACAACCTTGATGATCTCTCTGCACGGTATCTGGGGCTTACAACTACTCATTATGAGGATATCGTAGCTAAGGATGAGATATTCTCGGACATTCCTCTTGAGAAAGCTGTTCCATATGGAGCTGAAGACAGTGACATGGCTTACCGTCTGTATCTTCTTTTCTCTTCAGAGCTGCGGAAGAAAGGACTTGAGGAAGTCTTCCAGCGTTTTGAGCTGCCACTTATACGTATCCTCGCGAAGATGGAGGATTATGGAATCCATCTGTCATTTGAACGTATAAATGCTCTGAAGGAGGATATCGATGGTAAGGTCGCAGATCTTGTCAGGAGAATATATGATGAAGCTGGGCATGAATTCAATTTGAACAGTACCATGCAGCTTTCAAAAGTCCTTTTCGAGGAAATGGGAATGAAGGCGGGGAAGAAGACGCAGAAAGGCTATTCTACTGATACTGCGACGCTTGAAGGGCTCAGAGCCGAGGGCGGGGCAATCATCTCCGATATCCTCGATTACAGGCAGCTGTCGAAGCTCAAGAGCACATATATAGATGTCCTTCCAGCCCTTGCCGATAAAGAAGGCCGCATTCACACTTCATTCCTGCAGACTGGAACTGCAACAGGCAGGCTTTCATCCAGAAACCCGAATCTTCAGAACATTCCGGTAAGGACGGATGAGGGACGTCTTATCAGGAGCGCGTTCACTCCTGAAACAGGCACTGTGTTCCTTTCTGCCGATTACTCACAGATTGAGCTTGTGGTCCTTGCCGATGCCTCGCAGGACCCAGGTCTTATGGAGGCTTTCAATACAGGAACCGATGTACATAGGTATACTGCTTCAATGATATTCTCCCGTCCGGTTGATGAGATAACCGATCATGAGAGACGCATTGCGAAGACAATCAATTTCGGCATTATGTATGGAATGTCCGCGTTCCGTCTCTCGAATGAGCTTGGGATATCCCGTAAGGATGCTGCGGCTTTCATAGAGATGTATTTCAACCGCTATTCCGGCGTTAAGAGTTTCGTTGAGCGCATGGAAGAAGAGGCAAGGAAGAACGGATATGTCAGGACGCGGTTCGGGCATATAAGGGAAGTCTTTGGAATAAACAGCTCAAACAAGGTTGAGAGGGCTGGGGCGGAGAGAGTTGCTGTAAATACCGTCATACAGGGAACAGCTGCAGAGATAATGAAGCTTGCCATGATATCCATAGACAAGGCGCTTTCCGAAGGCGGATTCAAGACAAAAACATTGCTGCAGGTCCATGATGAGCTTATATTCGAGGTTCCGGAAAAGGAAAAGGAAGAGATTGCAGCTCTGGTACGGAACCGGATGGAGAATGCTGTCAGGCTTTCCGTTCCACTCCGCGCCTCCCTTGAGTTCGGTACTTCCTGGGGAGATATGCACTGATGATCATAGGGCTTACAGGTAAAAGCTGTGCAGGAAAGGACACTGTCGCAGCACTTCTTCCCAAGGACAGGTTTTATGTCATTGATGTCGATGCATTGGGACATCAGGCGCTTGAATCCAATCATGAAGCTCTTGAAAAGGCTTTCGGGGCAGAGATATTCCGACAGGATGGCACTGTGGACCGGCATGTGCTTGGTCCCATTGTCTTCTCAGACACTCATAAGCTTGAGATTCTTAATTCCATCACGCATCCATGGATGAGGGAAGAGGCTTTGCGGGAGGCCCGGGAAGCCGAGAAAAATGGAAAGATTGCTGTCATCAATGCTGCTCTTCTTGAATCAATGGGTTTTGTGAATGAGTGTGATATGATAATCCTTGTAGTTGCGCCCTACAGCGTTAGGGAAGAGCGGGCACTTAAGAGGGATGGTATGACAAAAGAGAAATTCCATGATAGGGCAATGGCTCAGAAGAACATAGGTCTTTCCCTTCTTGAATCCGGGCGTAATATAATTACGATTATCAATGATGCCGACAAGGAGACAATTTCTCGACAAGTATCATTTCTATGTGCTAAAATTTAGAAGAAGAGGCTTTTTATGGGAAAGAAGACAAGAATCGTCTTGCTGTCGATAACAGTAGCTATAGCGGTGTTCACTTTCGTTGTGATGTGGACTGTAAGGCCTGATTCTCAGAGTTCTGTGCTTGATGCAGCTAGGGAAAGGCAGAATGAGCCTCTTCTTCAGGTCTCTGAGCCTCTGGAGACAGATGTTCAGACATTGAGTGATGAAGAGGAAATGGCTGAAAAGGTTGCAGCAATCCTTTCGTCCGATGAAGATTTCATTTCCGCGCTTTCTCAGGCTATCGCGGGCCGTATTTCCCTCGATGATTATATCCCTGAGATTACAGAGGCCGTATATAACAGGATTTCTGAAGACTATGATGAGATCGCTGCTGAGATTGCATCAATGGTTGATGCATCCTTTGAGGATGATGTCATAGCACTTTACAATAAGTATAAGAAAGATCTCACTGCAGATCTGGTGCTTGCAATTCTCGATGAATATGACAGTCTCTCAACAGAAGAGAAGAGCGATGTTCTCGAACTTGAGGCTCAGCTCAGGGAGCTGTATGCGAAGTATCGCGACGAGATTGTATCGGATCTCTCGCTTGAGGCAGCCGATGGCATTTCAAAGGAAGAGCTTGAGTCGATGATTCTTGCATTCTATGAAAGCCATAAAGATATGCTTGCTTCAGAGCTTGGAGAGGCACTTCTTGCAGAATACAATTCTCTTGATGCTGCAGGAAAGGCAGAGCTTCTCGGTCTTTATGACATCTTCATGTATTATCGCAACGCCATAATCGCGGATGTCCTCAGTTCTGAAGAGAAAGTCGATGTTGAAGCAGAGGTAACCGCTCTTTATGCGGAATACAAAGACAGTATCGTCAGCGATATTGAGAATGCGATAATCGAAGACTATTCAGCACTCTCGGGAGATGAGAAGACTGAGCTTCTCAGCCTTGAGAGTCAGGCTGTTTCACTTTATGAGAAGTACCGCGATGCAATAATTGCTGATATAATCGCAGCTCTCGGCTCAGAACCTGAAGTCACTGCAGTTGAGCCGGTACAGGAACCGGAACCTGTGGAAGAACCAGAAGTGGTAGAGGTACCGGAACCTGCTGATGAGCCAATAGTCCGCGAATATTCATATGCAGGTTATACGCTCACTGCAACTATTGATGAGGGGAATACAGTCCTTGAGTATCCTGGAATCGTAAGTAAAGATGATGTAATTGCGTTCTTTGCTTATGAGAATGAGAAATATGATCTTTCATCGCTTGGTGTTGCATATTCCTTCTCGGGTTCTGACAGTGTAAGGCTCACTTACCCGGAATCATATACAAAGGAAAGTGTGGCAGATGAGCTTGATAAGCTTGTCGAAGACCTTATTGAATATATCTCTGCGCCTGTTGAGACCCCAGAGCCTGCAGTCGTTGCAGAGCCAGAACCGGAGCCGGAACCAGAACCAGTTGTGGCCCCTGAACCTGCAGAGGAGGTCAAGCCTTCGAAGAGGGCAATCGCAGCTCCATCATTTGCAGAGGGTGGAATCATAGCTCCGGATGCTTCTGCTGAGGAGTATGAGAAAGCTCGTACCGATCTGCGGAAAGCAGAGATAGATAAAGCTCTTGCGTTCATTGCAGAGTAATGATGTGGCTACCATCTGGTAGCCATTTTTATTCAGGGTAATATCTTGTCTCTCCATCCGGGGTGTCGAAAAGATAGCGGTCCTTGCCGTTTTCGATGGTATGCCCTCTGTAATAGGTGTGTGTAAGTATCACCTTTCCTCCGCCTTGAGGAAGATCTGCCGTGTATTGAGGCATACCAAGGCCTGAGAGTTCCTTGCGGATGTTCTTCTCGATTTCCAGACCTCTTTCGATGCTTACGCGGAGATGCTCTGTACCTCGTACCGGGTCGCCCTGAAAAAGATAGTATGGCTTGATTCTTGCCATGAGAAGCCTGTCAGAGAGTTCTATCAACGTTTTCTCATCATCATTCACGCCTTTTAGGAGTACGCTCTGATTGTATGCCGGGATGCCTGAATCTATGAAAAGAGAGACGGCGTGTACAGCTTTCTCTGTCAGTTCTGCACCGTGGTTGAATTGCGTCATGAGGAAGAATGGCGCGCCTGTCATATGCTTCTTTATTATTTCGATAAGGTTTTCTGTTATCCGCTCAGGGTATACTGCGACGGAGCGTGTGCAAAGACGCAGGATGACAGCAGGACATTCCTTTTTGAAAATGGAGAGCATCTGATCTATTTTCTCATCTGACAGAGTGAAGAGATCTCCGCCTGTAAGAAGGACTTCCCGTATTTCATCATGCTCTCTGATATATGCTGCGGCTTCTTCTATCTCTCTTGTTGTCGCAGGTCCTGAAAGATGCCCTGTGAATCTTCTTCTGAAACAATGACGGCAGTAGGCGAAGCACCTGTCTGTCGTGAAGAATGCTGCCCTGTTTCTGTATCTGTGAACAAGGCGTTCAGTCCCTTGATGCTCTTTCTCTTCCTGCGGATCGAGTGAGCAGGTCGTATCATCATTCTCTTTTCCGGAAGGTACGAACTGGCGTCTGATTGCTGGAATATCAAGTAATTCTTCAACATCATCTGAGATAAGCAATGGCAGGGTATTTGCCCCATCTGGATTCCATGCTTTTTCTTCATCTGTAAGTTTCAGTATTGCAGAAAGCTCTGCCATCTCCGTGATTGCCATGCCGATTTTATAGCACCAGTTCAATACTCAGACAATAGAGTAAGTCGAGATAATGCTGTATGGTAGATTCCGGAGGGAATTATGACAGAAAAGAAAGGTCTTTCCGGTTATTGGAAGACTACATTCCTGATTGGTCTTGGATTCTTCACGATGGGGTTGATGGATCCGCTTTATGATACATATGTGCCAATGTTCCTTGGTAATTACATTGAATCGCAGGCGCTTGTAGGCTCTGTGATGACTCTGGACAATATTCTTGCGATATTCCTCATTCCTGCTTTCTCTGCATTGTCAGACAGAACAATGACAAGGATAGGGCGACGTATGCCGTTCATAATAACGCTTCTTCCGCTTGCGGCTGTATTTTTTGCCCTTGTGCCGTTTTCAGCTTTGGAGTCTCTCGTATTCCTGTTTGTCACGATTTTCTTCCTGAACATATTCAAACAGGCTGTAAGAGGACCTGTAGTTGCTCTGATGCCCGATATGGTTCCATCGGATCTCAGAAGTGAGGCGAACGGGGTCATTAACACAATGGGAGGACTTGCCACTATTCTGGGGACTGTTCTTCTCGCGCGACTGATGGATGTTACGGTTAACGTTCCTGGTTATGGTGAACGTGACATGATTCTTGCTTTCCCTGTCGCATCGCTGTTTGTGCTCATCGCAGTTGTTCTTCTCTTTGTGTTCGTAAAGGAACGGAAGAGCTCCGTTGCTGCCGGAGACAGAAACGATAAAGAAGAGAAAGAGCCTCTTCTGAAGAGTCTCAAGGGGATATTCTCAGAGAAGGAGAAGAGTGCGCTTTTCATACTTCTTTCCCTCCTTTGCTGGTTTATCGCGTATCAGGGGATACTTCCATTCGTCGGCGACTATACGGCAACTGAGCTTGGAGCCAGTTCCGGTACTGCCGCGCTTTCTGCCGGCATGGTCGGAATCGCATACGCTATCTTTGCAGTCCCTTCAGGAAAGTTCGCACATCGCTTCGGACGCAAAAAGACCATCAGAGGTGCACTTCTTGCAATTGTGATTGTTCTTTTCCTTGTATTCATGCACGGAACATTCACATCAGGAATGAATTCCTCTTTCAGGCTCTATTCTTTCTGGGTTCTTCTCTTCCTTTTTGGAATATTCTGGGTCACGGTCGTGACAAATTCATTCCCGATGCTGTGGCAGATGGCAGATTACCAGACTATAGGTATCTACACAGGTGCGTATTATTTCTTCTCCCAGCTTGCATCAATCATTGCACCTCCGCTTGCAGGCGGAAGCATAGACCTCTTCGGGTATCCTGCACTCTTCCTGTTCGGCCTTGTCTTCATGCTTGCAGCACTTGTTCTCATGCGCTTCGTTCATAGGGGAGAGCCCGAGGATGACTGAAAGAAAATGACCTCATCAGAGGTCATTGTGATATAAGAAAAGCAGGGGATTACCCTGCTTTTGCTTTTTCTGAGATCTCAGCCGTTGACTCTTTCGAGATACTCTTTTGTCTCTGTGTTTACTCTGATCTTCTCACCCTGCTTGATGAAGATAGGAACGCGGACGCGGAGACCTGTCTCTGTGGTTACATACTTTGTTGCACCCTGGACTGTATCACCCTTTACTGCTTCCTCTGCCTCGGCAACGGTGAAGACAATCTTTGAAGGAATTGTGATGTCGAGAACCTGATCCTCCCAGAATGTTGCACGGTATGTCTCGCCCTCTTTCATGAAATACTCATAATCAGGGAAGGATTTCATAGGAACATCAATCTGATCGAATGTCTCTGTGTTCTGGAAATAGAAGTTCTCACCATCGTTGTACAGATACTGGAGATCCCTATCCTCCACAGTGATGTCCTCTGCGTTGTCCTGGCTCTTCATTGTCTCTGAGAGAACCTGTCCTGTTGCCGGGCTCTTGAGCTTGAGACGAACAAAAGCCGATCCCTTTCCAGGGTTGACGAATTCGCGTTCGATGCAGACAAACGGCTGTCCCTTGATAAGGAGAGCTGTTCCCTTGTCAATCTGACCTGCTTTAATCATATTTTTACCTCTGCTTGAATAGTCTGTTTCCGTTTTTTACTGCCGTAGCATATCAGAAAGAGGAAATAAAAGTAAAGGCTCTATGCAATTAAGCCCAAGATGAACGGCGAGAAGACGGTCCAGTCCCATCGCTCCTCCTGAAGATTGCGGGATATCAAGATCGGGGAAGGAAGGATCTGCGGGAGGAATGGCATCTTCCGTACCGCGTCTCTCATTTTCCATTCTGTTGTATTCCTCTGTGAAGTATCTCCGGCTTTCCTCCTTGTCAGTCTCCTCGTCGTAGCAGTTTGCGATTTCTATTCCGGCTATGTACATTTCCCAGCGTTTCTTGGTCGGTTTTCCTTCCGAATGCCTTGCAAGACATGCGATTTTATCAGGATAGTCAGTGAGATATACTTCTCTGTCCTTTGGCAGGCTGGGTTCTGTATAGGTGAGGAATATCCTGTTGAATGTATCATCCCAGTTTTCATTGTCATTTGGATTGAGGCCGAGTCTTATGGCTTCTTTCCGGAGATAATCAATATCCTCGGCCTTGTCCATGTCGACTCCCGCATACTTCATCATCGCCTCATGCATGGTTATTATCAGGGGTTTCTCTCTAAGCCATGGCGCTTCGATGCCCTTTAGCTTTGTCCTCTCGATCATCTCGATTGTTATATCGATGGAGTCTCTGTCATCTGCACCCACTGTGTAGTATTCGAGCATCGTGAACTCCGGGTTATGCACATCCCCGAGTTGCTCTGCGTTCCTGAAGCATTGTGAAATCTGGAAAATCGAACCTGAACCGGCAGCGAGGAGACGTTTCATGAAGATCTCCGGAGATGGAATCATATACAGTTCCCTGGATCCTGTGAATTCATTGATGAACTTCGTTTCGAAAGTCTTTATTGTCGGTTCTGGAATCAGATAGGGCGATAGAGTAGGTGTCGAGACCTCAAGGTAACCTTTCTCTATGAAATAAGTCCTTATGTTCATAAGAAGCTCAGAGCGCTTCCTTGCTGCTTGGAAATCGTACATGCTGCGATTGTATTGCCCTCATCCCTCAGTTTCAATACTATTCAGGGCATGGCACATTACGCTACACAGGAGCCTATCTACGCACTTGCAACTCCATTCTATCCATCTGCCATTGCCGTAATCAGGGCATCCGGGGATGGCTGCATTTCCATGTTCCAGCCTTTCTTCTCAGGAAATCTCAGGAAAACCGCATCATCTGTTCATGGCTACATATCCGGCGAGGATGGTCATCGTATCGATGAGGTTGTCGTGCTTAAATACGAGAAAGGACATGGGTATACTTCGGAGGAGGCTTTCGAAATCATGTGTCATGGCTCCCTTCCTGTGATACGATCCATTCTCCTTCTTCTTGAAAGCATTGGCATGCGTGAGGCATTGAAGGGAGAGTTCACATACAGGGCATTCATGCATGGAAGGATGGATCTGACAGAAGCTGAAGCAGTGGAAGAAATAGTACGGTCCAAGACAGCAAAGGGGTCGGAGAAAGCCCTTGAGAGACTTTCCGGCTCGATTCTTGCAGAAGCGGACAATGCAAAGAACCGCATTCTCGATATCCTTGCATCTCTGGAGGTCCAGCTGGATTACGGAGAGGATGAGATTCCTGAGGACTGGATATTCCCGTCAGGGGAAATCGAGGCAATCCGTTCACGGCTTCTTGCAATAGCATCAACATTCCGTTCTTCCAGACTTTGGACTGAAGGTGCTGTTGTCGTGATAGCTGGCCGGACAAATGCCGGAAAGAGTTCCCTTTACAATGCAATACTGAAAGAAAACAGAGCAATAGTCTCTCCTGTAGAGGGAACCACAAGGGATTATATAGAGACGGATGCCGCGATTGCCGGTATCCCGGTACGTCTTTTCGATACTGCAGGACTCAGAGCAACGGATGAAAGCGTCGAAGCTGAAGGAATCAGGCGTACAGAAGCCCTTATGGAGAAGGCGGATCTCATTGTCTATGTAATGGATCCTTCCTCTGATGACAGCGCTCCTTCCGGAAAGAACATCCTTCCTGTATATTCCCGCCTGGATCTTACAGGAAAACATGAGGGACTGTCATTTTCTTCCATAACAGGGGAAGGCCTTGATTCGGTTCTGGAAGCAATTGCTGCCCATCTTACAGATGGTCTTGAAGTGCTGGAAGGAGTGCCGCAGATAGATTCTGAGCGCCAGATGCGAAAACTCAAGGAAGCAGCCTCAGCCCTTTTTGATGCAGAGAAGAGTCAGAGCTTCGGTTATGATGTCATAGCGATGTATCTGCAGAGTGCTCTTACATCTCTTGGTGAGCTGACAGGGGAAGTGACGGGTGAGGATGTTCTTGAGAGATTGTTCTCATCTTTCTGTCTAGGTAAATGATATGCGTGATTATGATGCGATAGTAATAGGTGGCGGACATGCCGGAATCGAAGCCTCTCTGGCACTTTCAAGAGAAGGATTCAACACACTTTTGATAACCCAGTCGCTGGATGCGATAGGACGCATGAGCTGCAATCCTTCAATAGGAGGACTTGCTAAGGGAAATCTTGTCAGAGAGATCGATGCCCTTGGCGGTGAGATGGGGCATCTTATCGACAGCACGATGATACAGATGCGCATGCTTAACAAACGAAGGGGGCCTGCGGTACAGGCTCCTCGTGCACAGGCTGACAAATTCAGCTATTCAAGGCTTGCAAAGGAAACGCTTGAGCGTGAATCCCATCTTTCCCTTTTCATGGATACAGTGACAGATCTCATTGTCGATGAAAGCACAAGGAAAGTGTGCGGAGTGGTCACTGAAAGGGGCTGGAAGATAGGATCCTCCGTAGTTGTCCTTACCACCGGTACATTCATGGATGGAAAGATCTTCATAGGTGAGTACGATGCGCCGTGCGGACGTCTTTCAGAAAGTGCCGCAATCGGTCTTGGCGACAGCCTCAGGCGTCTTGGGTTCCATACAGGGCGCATGAAGACGGGAACGCCCGCACGCGTACGTTTGAGCTCACTTGACCTTGACGAGATGGAGGTTCAGGACGGAGACAGCCCGATGCTCCCGTTCTCATTCGACACGGAATCCATCAACCGGCCATCCTTGCCATGCTATGTGACTTATACTAACGATGAGACTCACAGGATAATCCGCGAAAACATCTCACGTTCTCCTCTCTATGGTGGAAAGATCATCGGCAAAGGTCCCCGCTATTGTCCTTCAATTGAGGATAAGGTTGTGCGTTTTCCGGACAGGGAGAGGCATCAGATCTTTGTGGAACCTGAGGGTATTGGAACAGAGGAAATGTATCTTAATGGACTTTCTTCATCGCTTCCTGAGGATGTGCAGCATGCATTCATACATTCGATTCCAGGGCTTCGTCATGCTGAAATCATGAGACCTGCGTATGCAGTCGAATATGATTACCTTGATCCGCTTGATCTCTATCCATCTCTGGAAAGCAAGATACTTGCCAATCTTTTCATAGCAGGTCAGACGAACGGCACCTCCGGCTATGAGGAAGCTGCTGCACAGGGCCTTGTTGCCGGAATCAATGCAGCAGAGCGTCTAAAGGGTGAGAAGCCGCTGATCCTCTCACGTACAGAGTCATATATAGGAGTTCTCATCGATGACCTTGTGACAAAGGGGACAAAAGAGCCTTACAGGATGTTCACATCAAGGGCAGAATACAGGCTATCACTCCGCCATGATACGGCGGACCAGAGACTGACTGCCAAGGGCTATTCCGTCGGACTTGTGAAGAAAGACAAGATGGACAGGCTTGAAAGAAAGAGCGAGGATATCCGGCGTGTGAAGGAAATACTCCAGCATACGAAAGCCGGAGACAAGAGTGCCTATGATGCCCTGAAAGAGCCTGAAAAAGATATAATGACGCTCTCAATTCCCGCTCTCTCCTCATATCCTGAGAGCATTCTGCGAGAGGCTGAGCTGGATATAAGGTATTCCGGATACATCGACAGGCAGGAACGGGAACTGGAAAAAGCAAGGAAAGCGGAGAATATGGAGATTCCTGAGGATTTCGATTATGATTCAGTTGATGGCATCTCCAGCGAGTCCAGAGAAAAACTGAAGACAATCCGTCCGGTTTCCATAGGACAGGCAGGAAGGATTTCCGGTGTCAGAGTCTCTGATATAGCTATACTGGCAGTTGCCGTAAGGAGCATGAAGCGTGGATAAGGAGCTTTTGATTTCAGGACTGGAACGGATTGGTGTGGATGCTGATGACAGTGTGATTGACTGTCTTTCCCGTTTCGTCAGTGAGATCATGCTTTTCAATCCTGCACTTAAACTTGTCGGGGACAAAATACCTGATGAGATTATAATAAGACATGTACTGGATTCAGCTGCCGCTTATCCAGTATTCAAGAAGGAGACCAGGGCAGGGAGTACGATTGCGGATCTTGGTTCAGGGGCAGGCTTTCCTGGTGTTGTGCTTGCATCCCTTTTCCCGGATAGGCATTTTGTACTGATTGAACGTATGCAAAGGCGTTCTCAGTTCCTGAAGGGAGTCCTTATCAGGACGGGACTGAAGAATGCAGAGGTTGAAGAGAGAGACCTCAGGACGGTCAAAAGCGCATTTGATGCTGTCACTTGCAGGGCGTTTCATCCCATTTTCTCCATTGCAGAGGATGTTTCAAGGATCCTCTCTCCGGGGGCGCCGCTTCTTCTTTATAAAGGGCAGAGGAATAATGTATTGTCGGAGCTCGATGTGCTCAGGGGAGAGAACTACAGCTTCGACGAACAGTTAGTGGATCTTCGCGTCCCCTATCTCGATGAGACCAGGACCATGGTGGTCCTCAGGAATCTGATTAAGAAATGAAGATAAGAAAACACAGGCTTTCCCTGGCGGTGGGTATTCTGACAACGGTAACCGGGGGATTGCTCTCTCTCTTTTTCGCATTAAGAAGCAGGCTTCCGGAGCTGCCGGATACATTCAATGATTTACTTCTCACTGTTTCCGAATATGTAGGAATACGAAGCGGTAATCTTTCATTGCTTCCTGTTTCGATTGTCATATTCATCTGCGGTGCAGCCATTCTCCTTTTCAGGCGCAAGAAACGCTTCTCGATGTATCTTTCGGTTCCTTTCCTCGCCATAATCTATTTAACTGTGATGGTGTTCTTCCATCTTGCAGATGGTAACATTCATCCAGAGCCGGTCACTTCGCTTATAGATTCTGAGAAATCATGGCTTCTTGTTGTGTGTGCCATCCTTGAAATCCTTCTTTTCCTTATCCTCATGTCTGTTGCCGGCAAGGTCGACAAGCTGATAGCTGAGCGTGAGGCAAAGCGCAACAAGAGGATAATGCTCCAGAATGAGAGAAAGGAGGCAGAAGCTGCAGACGAGGCCTCTGATGATGAAAGTGACATTCTTCCTGAGCAGTCTGATGATGAGAAGAAGAATGATAAGCGCTATATGAAAATGAAGGAGCGCATGGACAGAAAGACTGCGAAGAAGGAAGCGCGTCTCGCTGCCAAGGACGAGAAGAAGTTCAGGAAATTCCAGAAGAAAGAAGAGAAGAAAGCCCAGAAGGAAGCTGAGGCTGTTGCAGAAAAAGAAGCAAAAGAGGCCAGGAAACAAGCCAGAAAAGATAAGAAGAATGCAGCAGAGGAGGAAAGCGAGGATGTTTTCCTTGCCAAGGGAGCTCCTGCTGAGAAACCAAGATATATAGATCCTGCAGCGCGTGTGGATATTCCGGAAGTAGGGGAGATGCCGCATATGAAGAGGCTGAAAACTCCAGAAGTCTCTTCGTCAAGGAAAGTCAGGGTGAAGGAGTCAGTAGCTCCACAGCCTGAGATGCCTCTTGAGTCCGATGTCTTTTCACAGATAAAGGATGAGATTGAGAGGGAAGAGAGCGAGGATAGGAAAAAGGAAGAGGAGCATATCTCCTATGATTTCAACAATCCTTCATCTTTCTCAAAGGGCGGAATGCTGGAAGCTACTCTTGAAACACTTCAGGAGATGAACAAGAGCATTAGCGACACAGACAGGAAACGCAACACGCGCCCGATCATAGGATATGATGACAAGAAGACAGAGTCTGGGGTGAAGAAGAATAATTCTTCCTTTGCTCCATCGAACCTTTCGCCTTCGCATCCGCGTTATAAGCTTTTCGAATCACTTGCACAGCAGAAGAATGTGTCATCTTTTCCTTCCAAGAGCTTTGAGGCGGAGATTCCGGATTCAGCTCCTGTCGAGAAAACGGACAGCGGCAGCATGATGAAGGAGGAAAAAAGGCCTGAGAGAAAGATTCCCGGCCTTTCCGGATTCATGAAGAACACGGAGAAGAAAGAAGAGAATATAGCTCCATTAAAGCCATCAGAGCCCGTCGAGGCAGAAGAGGATGATGGTCCTGACCCGTTTGAGGAAATACAGAGACAGGAAGCTGAGAAAAAGGCCCTTAGACAGGCGGCTGCGAAGAAAGCCATGGAGAATTCAGAGAGCGTTGAGATTGATGAGGCCGGCCGCGAGATGCCGGATCAGGAAAATGAGCTTATGCTCAGCGTCGGTATAGGAGGCTTGCAGAGCAATGACCTTGGATATGCTGGGATATCTCAGCGCTCAAAAAAGAAGTACATTGCACCTCCTGCAAACATCCTTGTTGATTACCCTAAATCATCGAGTGAGATTGATGATTTTACAAAGCGTCAGGGAGAGATAATCCTCGAGACATTCAATGATTTCCATGTCAATGTCTCATTGGATGAGATCATCAAAGGACCTACTGTCACGATGTACCAGCTGAAGCTTGGTGAAGGTGTGATGGTTCAGAAAGTGAAGCAGAGAGAAGATGAGCTTTCATATAACCTTGGTGGTGTGCGCATAAGAATCCTTGCACCTGTTCCAGGCCGTCAGGCAGTAGGAATCGAAGTTCCTAACAAGCACAGGGCAATCATAGGATTCAAAGATATGCTTCAGGCTCTGAAGCGTAATCCGGATTCAGAGAAGCTGCGTGTGCCGATGATTCTTGGCCGTACCATAACCGGTGAGCCTGTTACGATTGATGTTGCGAAGATGCCTCATATGCTCATTGCGGGTACTACGGGATCAGGCAAGTCGGTCTGTATCAATTCATTCATCTGTACGCTCATATACACCAGAAGCCCTCAGGATGTAAGGCTCATAATGGTCGATCCGAAGGTCGTCGAGCTTACCGTATATAATGACATACCGCATCTGGTCACACCTGTGATCACGGAGCCTAAGAAAGTCGTCAAGGCGCTTGGATGGCTCTGCGATGAGATGGAAAGAAGATATCAGATGATATCCAAATTCGGAGTAAGGAATATCGAGGGACTCAATGCGAAGATCCGCAATGAGAATATTCCTGCTGAGAAGCTTCCATATATCGTCCTCATCATGGATGAGTTTGCTGATCTCATGTCAACGGTAGGAAAGGATATTGAGACGTATGTCGCACGTCTTGCTGCCAAGGCAAGAGCTGCGGGTATTCATCTTATCCTTGCAACACAGCGCCCTTCTGCAGATGTCATCACGGGAACGATCAAGAACAATTTCCCGGCTCGTATCGCATTTGCAGTCTCTTCAGGAACCAATTCAAGAATCATATTGGATGAAGGCGGCGCCGAGAATCTTCTTGGTAGAGGAGACATGCTTCTTATGGAACCTTCTTCAATGGGCTTCCAGAGAATCCAGGGTGCATTCCTTTCCGATGATGAGGTTTACTCCATTGTCGGATTTGCCAAGAAACATGGATCTCCGGATTATCTTTCAGAGGATATCTTTGAAGAGCCGCCGGAGCCATCTGCAGAAGATGATGACGATGATCCTGTCTCGGATGCGGACAGTGATGAGGTCCTTTATGAAAGGGCAAAGCAGATTGTCTATGAGCGGAAGTGTGCTTCTGCCTCCTTCTTGCAGCGCAGGATGAAGATTGGATACAACAGAGCTGCAAGATTGATAGAGATGATGGAGGAGAATGGTATCATAGGACCTCAGAACGGTTCGAAGCCAAGAGAGATTCTCCGGTATGAATGATGTGGAGGCATGTGCAATGAGAAGCGCAATCAGAAATGGAGAGCTGGTGAGAGAGGATCAGGCTGTACTTCCCGTAACATACAGGGAAGTGCAGTATTCATATTCGGTTTATGAGGCTCTACGTATAACGGATAGCCATGTTGTGCATCTTGATGATCACCTGAAGCGTCTGAAGGAGTCATGCCGCGCAATTCTCCTCTCGCATCCTTTCTCCGATGATCTGATTGCATCCTCCCTGCACGCTTTGATTGAGAAGGATGGCATAGCCAATGCTACTGCCCGCATTCTCATAGTCGGAGGAAAGTCTCCTCTCTTTTTCATCACATATACTGATCTGCTGACATATCCTGAGAGCTATTACAGCGAAGGAGTCGGAGTCACTCTGTATTATGGAGAGAGATTCCTTCCTCAGGCCAAGACCTCGAACCTCCTGATGCAGTACCTGGCGCTTAAGGAAGCAGAATCCAAGGGAGCATTTGAAGCGCTTCTTGTTGACAGGAAAGGTCAGGTTCTTGAGGGAACCAGAAGCAATTTCTATGGGATTTCCGGTACCCGGATATATACAGCCCCTGATGAGTTCGTGCTTTCTGGCATTACGAGAATCAGTGTTCTGAAAGCTGCAGAGGAACTTGGCTTTGAGATTGTCTACACTCCACCGACAGCAACGAACCTCCATATGTTCGATTCTCTGTTTCTCTCATCCACCTCGATGGGTGCGCTTCCTGTTGCTTCTGTAAATGGAAATCCCGTGAAGAAGGACAAGTGGGATGCCATACATTCCATCTGTGCGCTTGAGCGCAAATGGGAATGAAGGTGTTTGTAGACAAAAGAGGTTATTAACTATATTGTCATTCCTGTTGAATCATTCGAAACATTACCATTGAGGATAGAATAGATGAAATTCACAGAACTGCCTCTTTCTGAAGAGGTTCTGGCCGGGATTGAGAGAGCTGGTTATACAGATTGCACACCGGTACAGGAAACGGTATTGCCCGTGTCGCTCTCTGGCCGGGATGTAATGGTGCAGTCCAAGACAGGCAGCGGGAAAACCGCAGTATATCTCCTGACGATATTAGAGAAATATAGCCGTAATAAGGCAAGTGCTGCTCTGATAGTCTCTCCAACAAGGGAGCTTGCAGTACAGATAGAGGAAGATGCGAGGATTCTTTCCGCAGGTTTCCCTGATTACCGCATAGGCTGCTTTTATGGCGGGGTAGGATACAAGGAACAGAATGAGGAGCTCTCTTCAGGATTGAATCTTTATGTCGGAACACCTGGGCGCCTTCTTGATTTTGCAAAATCCAACAAGCTCGATTTCCGCTGTTTCGACACTGTCGTGCTGGATGAGGCGGACCGTATGTTCGATATGGGTTTCTATCCGGATGTGCAATCGATGTTCGCACAGATGGTGAAACCATCGGAAAGACAGACCATGCTTTTCTCCGCAACTCTTTCCACAAAGGTCAGAAACCTTGCCTGGCAGTATATGTCGGAACCTGAGGAGATTGCCGTACAGCCTGAGGAGATAACCGTAAAGAAGATAACACAGGAGCTTTTCCATGTTACCAAGGCAGAGAAATTCGGTCTTCTCCTCTCGATTCTGAAGAAGATTGAACCATCATCATGCCTGATCTTCACGAATACGAAGGATATGGCTGTTGAAGTCGCAAAGCGCCTTGTGATGAATGGTTATAAAGCTGAGTATCTTATGGGCGATATGCCACAGTCCAAGCGTCTCAGGACTCTTGATAGAATGAAGGAAGGCAAGCTTCCTTATCTTGTGGCAACCGATGTTGCAGCGAGAGGCCTGCAGATTGATGATCTTGAGCTTGTCGTGAATTATGATATACCTGAGGATTTTGAGAGTTATGTCCACAGAATCGGACGTACTGCAAGAGCCGGAAAATCAGGGAAGGCGATAACCCTCGCCTGTGAGGAGTATATCTATGGACTTGAGCCTATCGAGAATTACATCCAGATGAAGATTCCTGTAGTCTGGCCTGATGAGGTAGGGCTTGAGAGTGTAGAGGATAAGAGCGCGGGATATCATTATCATTCACGTCGTCCGCAGCAGAAACGTGCTGAAAGAAGCGGAGAAAGACGAAGAAATGACAGGAAGCAGGGCAAAGGTCCTAAGAAAGCTGCTCATAGCGAGAGAAAAGCCCAGAGTTCAGAGAACAAGGCTTATGACAAGCTTTCTTCCATGACGCTTGAAGAACGCATGGCTTATTACAAGAACGAGTTCGGCGGTGCGGATCAGAAGAAGCCAGCAGAGAAAAAAGCTGCTCAGCCACAGCGTCCGCCTGTAAAGAAGACTCAGGATAAGAAAAAACCTCAGCCATCGAAGCCTCAGAGCGAAGCGGTAAAGAAGACACCTGTAAAACCGCAGGAAGGTCAGAAAGCAGAAGTGAAGAGTGCAAGAAAGGGACTTTTTGCAAGGATAAAGGCAAAATTCTTCGGAGAGTGAGATGCTTCGTCGTTTCTGTTCTTATTATCGTTATTACAAAGGGCTTTTCGCCCTGGATATGACAGCAGCGCTTATTTCCTCGCTGCTGTCACTTCTCTCTCCTGCAATTGTTCGTTACATCCTTTCCACAGCACTTCCCGCAGGGCTTTTCATCGAGATTCTCTGGCTTCTGATAGCTATCATCGTGGTCTATATGATTCAGGCCGGTGCGACGTTCATCAGGATCAAATGGGGACATTATCTTGGGGTATGGATGGAGAACAGGATGCGGCTTGAGCTTTTCCAGCATCTGCAGTGTCTTTCTTTCTCGTATTTTGATAAGACAAAGACCGGAACGATCATGAGCCGCATCACAAATGACCTCTTTAACATCGCAGAGGTCGCGCATCATTGTCCTGAAGACTTCCTCATCTCCATCGCCACGATTGCTGGAGCATATGCATTCATGTTCGCATTCTCCTGGCCGCTTGCGCTTGTTTCCATTATTCCGCTTCCTCTGATGCTTGTTTATGGAATCGTATTCAATCATCGCCTCAAAGAGAGAAACAGAGCGATAAGACAGACAATTGCAGAGGTTAACGTAGCTGCGGAGAATTCGATCCAGGGAATAAGGGAAGTAAAGAGCTATTCGAAGGAGAAGCTCCAGGAGAGTAAATTCGACGAATCGAATGTCCGTCTGAAGACATCTAGGGAGAAGATGTACCAGACGATGGCTCAGTATCAGACCGGGATAAGCTTCATGAGGGATTTCTATTACTTCATGACAATCGCAGGAGGAATTATCCTCATAGCCCTTGGAAAGGTCGAGGTCTATGATCTCGTGACATTCCTTCTCTATGTATCCGTTGTCCTTCCACCGATTGACCGTCTTATCAATTTCACCGAACAGTTTACGCAAGGCATGGCGTCATTCGAGCGTTTTACGGAGATTCTGGATATAAAACCGCAGATTGAGGATAAACCGGATGCCGTACCGCTTTCCGTCAAGGATGGCACCATTGATTTCTCTTCCGTCAATTTCTCCTATGAGACCGAGGATGGAAGCGTGGTGATAGACGACCTCAACCTCCATATTCCAGGAGGTGTGAAAGCAGCTCTTGTCGGTGAGTCAGGAGCCGGCAAATCCACGATAGTCTCCCTTCTTGGCAGATTCTATGAGCGTGGTAGCGGGAGTATCACGATTGACGGGATGGATATCGATGATGTCACACAGAAATCGCTCCATGAGGCAATAGGTTTTGTTCAGCAGAATGTCTTTCTCTTCGATGCTTCCATCAGGGAGAACCTGCACTATGGAAAGGCTGATGCAACGGACGAGGAAATGTGGGAGGCTCTCAAGAATGCCAATCTCTATTCCTTTGTCTCCTCCCTTCCAGATGGTCTTGATACAGAAGTTGGAGAGAGGGGTACAAGACTTTCCGGTGGTCAGAAACAGCGTCTGTCAATTGCCCGTATTTTCCTTAAAAATCCGAAGATCCTGGTCTTTGATGAGGCTACAAGCTCCCTCGATACAGAGAGTGAGCGGCTTATACAGGAGGCCTTTGACAGGCTTGCAGAAGGCCGCACTTCGATAGTCATTGCACACAGGTTATCAACAGTTCTGGATTCGGATATAATCTTCGTCATAGATAATGGCAGGGTGAAAGAGAGGGGTACACATGAGGAGCTTCTTGCCCAGAAGGGTCTTTATTACCGGCTTTATTCGCTCAAGGGATGATTTATGAAGAAAAGAATCAGAGTAACAATAGCAATTATTTTCATTGCGCCGCTTTTTCTTGTGCTTTCGCTTCTTGCAATGCTCCTGGGGCATCTACTTCTTCTGCTGCATCTTGAGAGAGCCAGTGAGAAGACCGTTCATTTCCTTCTCGATATACTCATTGCCTGGATATTCCTCTGTCTTGGTGTAAGACTGCATGTATCCGGAAAAGAGAACATCCAAGCATGGGGAACCAGGGTCTGCTATATCGCGAATCACCAGTCCATGATGGACATACCGGTTCTGTATGGTGCTGGAATGTGGTGTGGCCTTGTCGCGAAGAAGGAGCTTTTCCGCATTCCTCTGCTTCATGGTCTTCTGAGTATCCTTCGATGTGTTGCGATTGACCGTTCATCATTGCGTGCAAGCCTGAAATCCATAATGAAAGGTGTGGAACAGATTGAATCCGGTTATCCTATGGGAATATTCCCGGAAGGTACAAGAAGCAAGACCGGGGAGATTGCTGAGATGAAGGCAGGTGCGTTCAAGATGGCAACACGGCCAAAGGCTCTTGTGGTTCCTGTTGCCCTCAAGAATACAAGGTGCACGCTGGAGGCTGTGGACAGTTTCCGCATCGTCCATGTCTACGTTAAGATACTGAAACCTATCGATACATCAGCTCTTTCAGAAGAGGAGATGAAGACTCTTCACTCGGATGTTGAGAATGCGATAAGGGAGGCATATGCAGCGCTTCCCGGCCCATATGCTAAGTGCTGATATCTCGTTCTCATATCCGGACGGTACTGAAGTATTCTCGCATTTCAGATTCACGGTACCAGATGGAGGTTGCATTAAGATAATAGCTCCTCCAGGGTCTGGGAAGACAACGCTTGCAAAGATTCTCACAGGATCTGTTCCCGTTTATAGCGGAGGAAAGTTATCCGGTACATTCAAGCTTGGGAATTCTGATATCTTCCAGAAGTCCATTCCTGACCGACTGGAGAATGTGGGCAGAGTAAGCCAGAACACTGATGAGATGATGCTTTTCTCATCAATCGAGGAGGAAGTTGCTTTTCCTCTTGCCAACGCAGGGTTTTCAGATGATGAGATTGAAAGGCGTACCGGCAATGTTCTCTCCCTTTTTGATCTCGAGAGATTCCGAGGTGTTCCTGCTTCAGAGCTTTCAGGAGGCGAGAAGCGGCGTCTGATGCTCGCCGTTCTGTTTGCCGTTGATCCTGAAGTATATATCCTTGATGAGTCATTTGATGAGCTTTCTCCTGAATGGAGAAGAAAGCTTGTGCGTCTTGTTAATGAGTCCTCGCGCATTTTCATCATTCTGGGGTCTCATGAGCTTCATGATTACACCATGATCGAAGGTGAGACAATCTCCATAGAAAATGGCGGTGCCGCTGTATACCAGAGGGAAAGAATACCAAGCTTCTCTTATGTTCCGAAGTTCTCTTTCGATACATTGGAGGTCTCATCTCTTTCTATCCGCAGAAAGCATCGGAGCATAGCAGATAGTGATAGCTTCAATCTGCTTGTTCCATCCTTTTCGATAAGGGGTGGAGAGTGTGTCGTGCTCACTGGCGAGAATGGTACTGGTAAGAGTTCTTTTGCCAGAGTCCTTTCAGGACTTGTTGAAGAGGAGCATGGATCTGTTCTCTTCAACGGCAGGGAGATTGCTTTCAGGGAAAGAAAGAGGAGGGTTGCATATCTGATGCAAAATCCTTATGAGGAGCTTTTCCTTCCTACAGTCAATGATGAGGTGAGGAGCACCGGAGCCGGTGATGAGGATACGGAGAAAGTCCTGTCATTATTTCACCTTAAAGCAGAATGGTACTCTGCAGAGATTTCATATGGAAAGGCAAAACTGCTTCAGGCTGCTGTGTTCTTCCTTCTGAAACGGCCATTTGCTGTCTTTGATGAATTCGATAGCGCGCTCTCCTATGAGGAGAGTCTGGGAGCTGTGAAGGCTTATCTTGAGAATGGGGCAGGTGTCATTGTAATAACGCATGATACGGTTTTTGCCTCTCTCCTTCCTGGAAGACATCTGCACATAGAGGATGGTGTACTCCATGAATGTTGACAGCTATATTTATGGGACAGGGTTCTATCACAGGTATGATATAAGGGCTAAGCTTCTGTTTACGCTCGTCTATTGCATCATGGTATTCTTCGTCCACTCATGGTATGGCCTGTTGCTTTCTGCCTTGATACCTGCTGCCCTTTATCTATACTCACTTGGCGTTAAGGAGTTGCTCCGTTCAATAAAGAAGATACTTCCCGTTGTCGTGCTGCTTTTCATATTCCTTCCTCTTCAGGACAGGTCGGGTCACGCACTTCTTTCCCTTGGCAGCACTGTCCTAATCACCTCTGAAGGACTTTACAGGGTATCAAGGCTTGCATCCAGGTTCATGTCGCTTTCAATGATTCTGATGCTTTTGATTGCCACAGAGCGGAGTGAGAACATCATAAAGGGGCTGAGGTACTATCATCTGCCATATACGGTATCTCTTCTTTTTTCTCTGATACTCCGTTTCATTCCCTATCTGGGATCTGTCTTTGAGGCTATAAGGGATTCCATGTCACTCCGTCTTACTGAAGGAAAAAGAGGTATTCCCATAATGCCTTCCATCACGGCGTTTGCTGTTTCTGCAGTGAAGATGATTCCAGAAACAGCTGCAGCTCTTGAGGAGAGGGGATTCGGAAGGAAAGAACACAGAGATTATGCAAAACTGGAAAATAAACCCTTCTTATTCCCAGAACTCCTCTTAAGTGCTATCCTCCCCGTCATATTATTCATCATTGTGAGGTAAAAAATGTCTGAGAACAGAAGAGCTCTTCATCTGAGTCTTACTGCAGTATCAGCTGCGCTTGTTGCAGTCTTCACGATTGCTGTACGCATTCCAGTACCAGCTACAGCGGGGTATATATCGCTCTGTGATGCAGCCGTTGTCTTTGTGTCATATGCCTTCGGACCGATTACAGGCTTTCTTGCAGGAGGTCTTGGTTCTGCTGCTGCAGATCTCCTTGGTGGCTATCCACAGTTTGCATTGATTTCCTTCTTCGTGCATGGTGCTGAGGCTCTTTTCGCAGGCCTTCTCGTACGTAAGAACAGCCAGAGCATTATGACGATGATCATCGGTGCGCTCATCTCCGTTGTCACTGTGTGTGGTGGCTATCTTCTTCTTGAGGTCCTTTTCATCACCACATTCAGCTCGGCACTTGTGGAGGTGCCTATGAATGCATTGCAGAGCGGGGTGGGTGCCGTTATAGGTCTTCTCCTTTATTCAGCAGTGAACAAGGCTTACAGAAACCTCTCATCATTAAGGTGGTAGTAACCATCATTCTTCTTTGATATATTTCCGGAAGGAGGAAGAGACATGGACAATCATGATATGATTATCGTTCTTGACTTCGGTGCTCAGTACAGTCAGCTTATAGCGCGGAGAGTCAGAGAGTGTGGTGTGTACAGCCAGATCTACCCATTTACAGTCAGTGCAGATGAGATACGACGGCTCGGACCGAAGGGAATCATATTCTCCGGTGGGCCTGCGAGTGTGAAAACGCCGGGTTCTCCTCGTCCTGATAAGGAAATCTTCTCATTGGGAATTCCTATTCTCGGAATCTGCTACGGACTCCAGGTGATGTCTGAGATGCTTGGAGGAAATGTCACATGTCCAGAGAAGAAGGAATATGGCCTGCAGAATATAGATATCACGGACAGAACAACAGAGCTTCTAAAGGATGTCTCTGACAAGAGTCAGGTGTGGATGAGCCATGGCGACTCTGTGGACATTATACCGTCTGGCTTCAGGATAACTGCCACGACGCCGACATGTCCTGTCACTGCCATTGAGGACAGCAGCAGGAAGTTCTATGGTGTTCAGTTCCATCCAGAGGTTGTTCACTCTGTAGAGGGAGAAAAGATGATCCGTTCCTTTGTCCTGGACATCTGCAAGGCCAAAGCAGACTGGAATATGGGATCATTTGTAAATGATGCGATAGAGTCAATCAGAAAGACAGTGGGGGACAAACGCGTTCTTTGCGGGCTTTCAGGAGGAGTCGACTCATCCGTCGCAGCTGTTCTCATTCACAAAGCCATTGGTGATCAGCTTGTATGTGTTTTTGTGAACAATGGCATGCTGAGAAAGAATGAGGCAGAATCCGTACTCGATCTTTTTGGCAAGCATTTCAATATGAATCTGCAGTACGCAGATGCTACCGAGGCATTCCTCTCCGCACTCAAAGGTGTCACAGAACCTGAAGCGAAAAGAAAGATAATCGGTAGGGTATTTGTCGATACTTTCTATGCTGAGGCAAGAAAGTGCGGTGATATATCATTCCTTGCTCAAGGTACTTTATACCCTGATGTCATTGAGTCCCGTTCTCCTTCCGGAGGTCCTTCATCTACAATAAAGTCTCATCATAATGTAGGCGGACTCCCAGAGGATCTCAAATGGCAGCTTCTTGAACCTCTGAGAGACCTCTTCAAGGATGAGGTTAGAGCTCTTGGAAAAGAGCTTGGTCTTCCCGATGAACTTGTATACCGTCATCCATTCCCCGGACCGGGGCTTGGCGTGAGATGTATCGGAGAAGTTACAAAGGAACGCCTTGATACACTCAGAGATGTTGATGCGATTTTCATTGAGGAAATAAGAAAAGCCGGACTTTATGACAAGATATGGCAGGCACTTGCAGATCTTCTGCCTGTGAAGAGTGTCGGAGTCCAGGGCGATGAGAGAACATATAGGGAAGTATGCACTCTTCGTGCAGTGACAAGTGAAGATGCGATGACTGCAGACTGGTACAGAATGCCATATGACGTCCTGCAGAAAGCAGCTCTGAGGATCTGCAATGAGGTTCCCGGCGTTAATCGTGTTCTCTATGATATCTCATCAAAACCACCTGCAACTATTGAATGGGAGTGATTCATAATTTCTCATAATTAGCAAATCGTTGTGAAACAATAACTTGTTTTGCAACGATTTGCTTTTGTGTCAATTATCGCTATTATCCAAGATTGTTCGTGCCAAATTCTTGCCAGTTGAAAATCTTTAAATCTGGTATATTTATTATCTTGTATTATCATGAACAAATGACTATTTGTTTTCTTAAAAGAAAATATAAAAACCATATGTCAACAAAGAATTATTTTGTTTAGTTTTGTGCATAGAGATGGTAATGAATTTCGTCATTTAGTTCATTATTCCCTTTAAATTTCTCCCGAACCTATTTACTAGGGCTGCTTTAGACGTAATTGGATTCTGTTTGTAGCAATCTCTAAATACATCTTCTCCTTCTATTTGTTCCATTTTCTTTATTATTGAAAATAAATCATCTTTCTCCTGAATTGTTATTCGTTTTTCATTTTCATCAACAACTGATGATGGTGTGCAGAGCATTGTGTTTTCAAACAGGCAATCGCATGATCGTCTTGGGTTGTTGGCTATTTCTGATTGGTAGAAACTCTCTACGAAAGAGACACGTGTGGGTTTATATATGAATCCCTTATATGCCTCTTTAAGAAGACTTTCCTCTGCTATATTGATAATCTCAAACTGTTTAAATTTTTTACTTGCTGAATTATTAAAAGCTTCATTCATCATTGCTAATGCTGCTGTATCTGATTTTGGCGCTGAGTATCCCCAAAATGTAATCATCAAGGAATCATTGATTATATTTTTCAAAGTTTCCCAAGAATTCTTGATATATGGGTTTTGTTCATAATTCTTTTCTTTTACTGGGTAAAGTAATGGTACTGGAGTAAATTGCTGCTTGCAGTTTTGACATATATCCCATATATATCCAACAATATGACATTTTCCACAGTAGCCCATAGCAACATTTCCATGAAGAAATAATATTGTGGGTAAATCCGATGTGATATATGACATATAGAAATATGATTGAGCAAGAAATGGATCCCAGTTAAAAGTCGCGATATAATCCCGGCTTGTTAGGGATAGCATCAATTTGTCGTATAAGTTTATTTGTTGGCCACAATGAAGAGATGCCATATACTCTCGAATATCCAAATCTAGCCGTTCCAATAAGTTCTGATGTTTTGGCTCTTTTGATAATACTGAGTATAAGTCCTCCAAATTTGGATACTCAGCAACCAAGTCTTTTAGCTCGGGAAAATTGTCCAAGATTCCCGTTTTTTCTAGAAATCCATTCATTGCAGGGATTAGCCGTCCGCGATAATCTCCAGATGGGAATGAAGCACATGTTGCGCCTGCACCAATTATTACAAGATGCGATGTATTGTACCTATTTATCATATCCCCTCGTGCTTAAACTTTCTGTTTCTATATTAATTGTATTTTACAATCTCTTGTTATGGATAGCATTTATTCCGGCAAAAGGATGATTTTTTCTTTTCTTCTCAGAGCTTTCGGCGATTAGCACGCAAATGCTATACCTGTATCGAATATTGCTTTGCGAGATGGTGGTTATACATGGCATTGTAAATTTCTGGTTTCCCGTAAGTAATGTTATACTATTTAGCAGCATCACAGTATTTTGGAGAGAATAATGAAGTTAAAAGATATTATTGATAGGTCAATATTGAAAGAACGTGGGAAAATTTATAGCTACATAACAAGTTTTTACGCAGAGACAAATAAAGATGATTTAAGGAATTATACCATCAATCCAGAAAAGGATACGATTGGAAATGCTTTTGATAAGGAAGAAGTAAGAGAACTTTATTTAAAGCATATTCGAAATTGCTTGAAGAGTGATTTTTATTGTGATATTGCGGCCGATATTCTTTTGCAGGATGGAAAATGCATTATCGACCGAGATACATTCGCAGAGTTATACAAACAAGCATTGATAGAGGCTGATCAAGAGAAACGGGCTTATGCTAATACATTGAATTCTGAGAAGGATGAAGATGATTTGTCTGTTTCTCCAGATCGTCTCAGGGACTATCGCATTTACGCAGCCTGTGTAAAAGAAGCTTATACCAATGATCTTGAATTAATTAAGCAAAATCGTGGCGAACAAAACGTATCGAATCAGGAGAAAACAGTTTTGAACTGTTTAGCTAAACAATTAGGATTATCGAATCGGGAAGCTCGTGGGCTTTATATATCTCAGACAATTAGCCCTGATGAAAAACCCTTTATTAACATAGATGATCTTATTAAAAGGCTAGTAAATGAAGGGATTGTAATAAATTCTAAAAATATTATTTATACACCAGAAGAGATAATAGATATCATAAGAGATATCCGAGGTATCGATATTGAACGTAAGTATCTTCGCCGTATCATTTCAAATATGGATGATAAGATGCTGAACATGATTCGCCGCCGCCATAATATCAATACAAATGGGAACAGAGATGAGAAAATAAAGGCCATTGTTGATTGCGATATTAGTCCATTTGAGATTTTTACCGATGATATTTATGTAGAAGGCACTAAGGAAAATGAGAAAAAGAAGATATTTTCTGACTTTGTTGAAAAAAGACTTGGAATCTCAATGGATAATATACAAGGACGTACTCTTGAAGCAAAAATCAGTAGTTTGATTGGATATTATCGAGATGATATCAATGATACTTCAGATACAATTTCTAAGGATGGCTATGATCAGTTAATCAATATTCTCAAAGAAACTGAAAAACTTGATAAAGCGATAAAACCTTTTGGTTTTGTATCAGATATTCAGAAAATATCAGCGACAATGCTAATCGACTATGATATTTTTGCCAAAGACTTACTTTATATGCTTTCGGATGATGATTTACATGAGATATGCGATCAAAGAGGTATTAAGTATTTCAAGAACATGAATACCATGGTTCTTGTTTCTAAGATCATTGACAATGTGAATTCAATGGAAAATCTTTTGATTGAGAATTATTTAGCATTATCTGAAAATGATTCGGTCGTATTAACACAGAAGGGAATATTAACAACATCATCAAATCTTGGTCTGGCTTTCCAGACTACAACACAGAATATATTCGAAAAACTTGGAATTAAGATCAGTACATATGAAAACCCAAATAGGAAAAAAGAACATCCTGATATAATTCTGGATTTTGATGAAGAGGGAATAATTATCATTGAGTGTAAGGCAGGGAAGAATCCATATTCAAAATATGCTTCAGTAAATAGACAAATAAATTCATATTTTACGGCTTATAGTCAGGAACATAAAGTAAATGGGGTGATTCTTGTTGCAAATGATTTCACAGAAGATTTTATAAATGAAGCACGGAACAATGCTGATTTTAATTTGGCATTAATGACATCCAAGACGCTGATTGACATATATAATGGCTTGAAAGGTAAAAAGTTTAAGATGCATCCTCTAACGCTTATCAGAGAACCAATGGTAGATGCGGATTTGGTCATTAGAAGAGCAGAAAATGCAAAATAAGATTGAGGGGATAATTATCGAGCTTTAATTATTCTGCTTCAATGAATGTATAAGGAATGGTGATGAAAATATACGATGAGGAAGATCAGAATATAGAATTCAAGGAATCTTGGAACAGTACAGAGCTATTAAAGTGGGTTTGTGGTTTTGCAAATGCCAAGGGTGGTAGGATGTATATCGGGGTCAGGGATGATGGGGAGGTTCTTGGTCTTTCCAACAGTAAGAAACTCATGGAAGATATACCGAATGCAATTGTCAGCGCATTTGGTATGTATGATGCTGAAGTTAATCTCCTGAGAGACGGAGAAAAGAAGTACATTGAGATAGTCATTCCTAGAAGCAAGATTGTTCTAGATTACAAAGGTGTTCCTTATATAAAAATCGGTACTACGCTTCAGACAATGAAAGGAGATTCTCTCCGTCAGTCAGTGCTGATGCGAGGCAATCTTTCTTGGGATGCTTACACAGTTGATGGCATCGGTGTTGATGATCTTGATGAAGAAAGTTTCAGAATATTCAGAGAGGAAGCAACAAAGGCCAATATACTGTCTGGTGTGAATCTTGATGACCGGCTTTCCATCCTCAAGGAACTTGAACTGATTGAAGATGGAAAACTTACAAGAGCAGCTGTCCTGCTTTTCCATACAAGGCCGTACAAAGTATTTCCTGGTTCCTATGTCCAGATTGGACGTTTTGCAAGCGAAGCTGATATCCTTTATCAGGATGAAATTAAAGGGTCTTTGATGGTACTTTGCAAAGCAATCATCAGAGCTCTGAATACAAACTACAAGTACAATCTCATTTCCTATGACAAGACAACCAGGCATGAGACTCAGCCTTATCCTGATGTGGCTGTGAGAGAGGGTATCTATAATGCTTTGATGCATAATGACTGGTCAGCATGTCAACCAATCACAATCAAGGTTTTTGATTTGAAGATGGAAATCAGCAACAGATCTGTTCTTCCATCTGGTTGGACAATGGAGAATCATGATTCGTTGCACATAAATCCACTTATCTCGAATGCATTCAAGTATGCGGGGTTTGTAGAGAAATTCGGAACGGGAATTCCGAAGATGCTGAATGCGTGCAAGGCAGATGGAAACCCAGAACCTGAATACAAGGTTTATGAGAAAAGCATTTCTCTTGTCTTGAAACCATCTGAGAAATACATGTTGCTAGTCGAACAACTGTATGGAAGAAACGCTAATGACACTTGCCAAAATACAGATGTCGTTAATAATGTCGCTGATGTCGTCGATAATGTCGTTGATGACAATCATGTTTTGAGCGTGCATGACAGACGAAGGAAACTGATAG
>CASEGX010000107.1 GCA_949287505.1 uncultured Spirochaetales bacterium
ATTGTGCCATGGTGGCCATTGTTGTTTTTCGCAACTATGGCTTTTGCCATCTGAACGCATGTTCTTCCATCATCATCGCGTTCAGGGGGTATGTGAATGTTCCTTTCGAGGAAAATGACTGTATCAGCGACTCTGGTAATCCTTTCTGCAGTACATCTGCTGCAATCGGCAAAGCCTGTTTGTGTCTCCTGCTTGTGTTCTTTCCAGGAACCTTGAAACATGATAACAATCGGAATAGCGAGTTCCATGGCAAGATCTTTGAGTTCTTCCGTGATGATCTGATACTGTTCAGTGGTGATGGCATCGACATCATCTATGATGATGCAATTCACTGATTCATTATAATGCAGTCTTCTGGCAATTGCCTTAAGTGTCTCGATTCGGATCCTCGGAATATCAACGAAATAAAGTGAGTCAGATTCGTATATGATATCTGCAGCATTCATTACACGATCAAATTCATCTTCACCAGATAAATTTGCCTCTGAAATATGCTTCAGTGGAAGATGTGCAATACTTGCAATGAGTCTTTTTGCAATATTACTCACTGGTTCTTCAGGAGAGAAGAACAGGATTTTCGTATCATCTTTGATCATATTGCGGATCAGGGAGATTGCAAATGCGGTTTTTCCTGTTGAATGAGCAGCTCCGATAGCGATTAATTCCTTGCAATAGAACCCACCGCCTAAGCAATGGTCGAGTGCAGAAAATCCAGTGCTGGGTGCTGAAGAGGGGAGGCTGCCCTCCATTATACGCAATATGTTATTCATACAATTGGTTATTGCTTCTTTTGCTGAGTATTTACTTAATAGTTCAGAATCCATGTTCTTATTGCCCCCATTCTTTGGATTTTCTTATTGGCTGTATCTGGTATAGAGGGGATTATCCGGCAAAGTCATGACAGAAGCTGGCACATTATCTGTGGTCAGCAGATGAAGCCCATGAAAAACAGCTGAATACGTATGGCATTTCTGACTAACGATTCTGCGTCTCCTGTTAAAACACGATAACATGCTGTGATTGCGATGAGCAGAAAAGGGCTAAATGGTATTGAAGAAGCCGTCCTCTTTCTCCGTTTCCGTTCTTCTCAATGATCAGCTTTACAATCTGCAATGAATTGATGCCATCCCCGCTGGAATGCAATGCTGCTTAACCTTATCCGGGTTTCTGCAGAGATGAAGGAAAAGAACAGCATTACTATCATCGGCAACTGAATGCAAATTAACCGGTATTGATTCTCTTCTGCCAGCTCTTGTCATAGTTGCGGCATATTCTTCATTTATCAGAGGATAAAGAGGATGAGGCTGAATAATTACTTTGGGGCTGGCATGATTCTCTACACCAAGAATCTAAAGGGAGCCATCCATGTCCTTCTGGAAAAGAGAGCCGATGACCATACATGGGCTATTCCAGGAGGTGCTCTTGATGATCTGGAAGACTACAAAGAGGCAGCAATCAGAGAAACATTTGAAGAGACTGGGATCTCTATTGACTCTGCATGGTGCGTAAACCGCTATCAGCTGCCTTATTTCTCATATTGGGTATATGCCTCCAGACTTGAAAAACAGCAGACACCCTTAAAGAACTGGGAATCAGATGCAATTGAATGGTTTGCAGCAGACGATCTTCCAGAAGGCATGAACTGGATGACAAGAATAGAAATCGAGGACTTCATCAGAAAGGAGAAAAAGCATGTGGAGTGAAGAACTGAGGAGAATGACAATCGAGCATTTCGGAGATTCCGGAGCGACGATACTTAAGACCGTGGTGAATGGGAAATATTCTTTTGCTGTTGGTTTTGACAGGAATATCTATATCCCTGATAGGGCCGAGTCGCTTATTCCTGAAGGCGAGAAGGGCAAGCGCTACTTCATTTTCACTATGGATGACTACAGCAGACCTGCAGCTTTCCTTAAGGCCTATGATTTCATCGAAAATCTTGTTGAAGATGGCTGGGCAATCGACTGAGGACAAACATGAACAAATCAATCAGCGATTATTACAGAACGATTATCTCATGGAAGGATCTCTCCAGGAGGGAGGCGGAGGAAGCTCTGTTTGCTGCAATCAGAAATGGGGATGCGGATCTTATAAGAGCCTGTGAAGGTAAGCTTCCTACTGATAAAAATGAATGGGATGATCACGAAGGGGAAGTTTATCCCATGCGTTTTGCTCTCAGGGAAATGGCACATACCTCGGCCCTTGAAGCCTTGATTGATATTGGGTTCACTCTTCCTGGAGGACCTGTTGTCACGCCGTTCTCAGGCACTTCTGAGGAGATTGTCACATTCCTCATGAAGGCAAAGAATCTGGATAGGAAGGAAGCTGTCAGGAATCATATATACAGCACCGCATACTATCTTGATGTTTTTGCCAAAGGATATTCATATTTTCGGATTCCATTCCATCTTAAGCCTGAAGATATCTTTGAGCCCGGTTTCTACGCTTACCTCAATGCCTGGATAATTGATTTCGCAATGCTCTGTGAAAAGGAAAATGAAGATGGAGCAGGAGACAATAACCCATTTTATAATCTGGGAACTGTCATCAGGGTATGTGCAGAAGAGGAAGAGCTGCTGGACGCTCTTAAAGCCTTCATAGATGGAGGCATTGCAAGCCAGTATGATATCGGATGGCTGATGAGCCACGCTATCTGGAATGACAATGAGAAAGCTTTTGATCTTCTTCTGGAAATTGCAAGCCGGGAAGATATTGAGAATATCAATATGTATCCAAGAAAAAGCATGAAACTTCTCAATCGTCTTTTTGATATGAATGTGCTTATACCTGGTTCAGACAAAGCCTTTGATGCCTTTGAGTATCTTTTTCACTGGAGAGATTATGACGGATTAGATAAGGAGATACTTAAAGCAACAATGCATCCAGGTTATGTGGAAAAAGAAGGTTTCCTGCCGAATCTGGCAGCTGTGCAGAGGCCTATTCCTGTTGACTATTATCCCATATTTGCTCCTACAAAGGCGGCAATGAATGCACGTAATGATAAAGGCAGAACCATACTCTATTACTATGCAGTCAGCTATCCTTATTGCATTGAAGAACTGCTGCCGGCAGGAGCCGACCCATATGATGTCGATGGTAAAGGAAACAGTGTGCTGCATGTCATGATCCGTGACGGAGACTATGCTTTTGATATGTCTGACTTCAAGGAAGTGGTTAAGTTCCTGCCTGAAGATATCATCTACAGCAAGAACAATGAAGGAAAGACTCCGATTGATTTATTTACAGAACTTCTGACACAGAAGGATGATGAGGCTGAGTAATCAGTCTTCATGCCTCATCCTTTCCGAATCCGAAACCTCTTCCATTGATTGAGAAACAGGCGTGAGGCTCATCATCGGTATTTATGTCAAAAAGGAACTTCTCCTTGCCATTCTTTTCAACAGTTATTCTCTTTGGCGGAATGAAGAAGAATCCTGTCCTTTCAGGACGCACGTATAGAGTGTTCACATCAGCCGTGCTTTCTGGCAGAGGATAGGTAAATACGATAAATGCAATTCCGTATTTCCTTGCAACCGCTTTTATTGCACTGTCAAAATCCGTATATCCTTTCTCTCTGGATTCAGCGTCGATATATGGGCGTGGGTGAAGGGATGAAAGAAGTATAAGCCTATAGCCTTTCCTGGCAAGGATTTCAAATTCATCCTCCAGTTCGCAGAATCTCTTTGCCCTGACCCTTTTCGACAATACTGATCGGGATGAAAGTCTTTCGAGAAGCTTTTCCTCTGAGCCATACACTTCACCAAGGGTAGTGAAAAGCACTTCATCGAGAACTTCCTTTCCTTCTTCGTCTCCAGAAAGCATTGCCATTGGCTTGTAGTCAAATAGTGCATCACGGATCAGATCAAAAGCGAACAGATGTGAGAAAATGAGGGTATTCAGATAGACAACCTCACCAGGCCTGATTTCAGGCAATACAGGATTGCCTGTCTCAATTGAAGATGATATAGACTTCCATTTATCCAGATCTTCTGGATATGTGTAGTCGATTGTGTCTGTCAGTTTTCCCCATATTGCTGAGAATCTGTCTATCATATGATTGGTCTCCTTATTGAATGCATAAATGTTGAATGCCTGTTCTGCCATATGCTGACAGAGTTTGGAAAACAGCAGATAATGAATGCAGGAAAAGAAACAGATGGCTTCAGACGACTTGGCAACAAAACTCGGGATTGCAACATACATCGGGAATGGAAATGGACGTTCAATCCAGGATATTGCGGATCACTTCGGGATTTCGGTAAGGACCGCCTATCGTTTCCTCGACAGGCTTCAGGCAGAAGGCTATCCGCTTACGAATGAAGAGAGAAGAAGCGGCAGGGAAAAGCTCTGGACGATGCTTGATCTGAATAGCGATAAGTACGGCAACGCATTGCCATCATCCGAGTTCTCATACGAGGAGCGCATCCTGCTTCACTATATCCTGGCAGAGCTGAAGAAGAGCGAGGATATTCTTCCATCATTCAAGTCCGTAAGGCATAAGCTTGCTACGATGCTCAGCCAGAAATCGGTGGCTTTCCCGTCTATTGATTATTCCAGGAATATCTCCAGGAAGCTGTTCCCGATTGAGAGCATCAGATCTATCAGCAAGATCGCAACAAAAGAAACACAGCTTATCGTCAAGCAGATACTGAAAGCTATCAATGGGCAGAAACGCATCAGCATGACTTACCATGTTCCGAACAAAGCTGCCGCACTTGAGGTGGAAAACACCACTCCAGTTTTTGCATTCTTCTATGACGGAGGGATGTATCTGCAGACGCTTCTTGAAGATGGAGCACTAAGGACATACGCAATTGAGAGGATCGAAACAGTCAGTATTCTCAATGACACTGTCGCCTTGA
>CASEGX010000108.1 GCA_949287505.1 uncultured Spirochaetales bacterium
ATCGGAAAGTATCAGACATGGGCATCCTACCAGCCGGAGGAGAAAGGTCTTCTCATTGTCTATTCCTCAATCTACGGCAATACGGCAAATGCTGTGGATGTTCTTGCAGCAAAAGCTGCAGACAAGGGCGTTGAAAACATTCACGTCTATGATGCTTCAAAGACCGATGTTTCCGTTCTCGTCTCAGAATGCTTCAGATACAGCACGATTGTGTTTGCATCCCCTACATACAATGCAGAGATCTTCCCGAAGATGGAGATGCTCCTGATTGAGCTGAAGGCGCATGCATTCCAGAACAGGGATGTTGCTCTCATCGAGAATGGCTCATGGGCGCTCTCTGCAGGAAAGAAGATGTCTGAACTCCTTTCATCAATGAAGGACATCAGGATCATACAGCCTGTTCTTTCCATCAAGTCCTCTCTCAAAGAGGAGCAGCTTGGAGATGTTGAGCTTATGGCTTCATCTCTTGCTGAGAGTGTTAAGAAATAAGATATGGGGCTTCGGCCCCATTCTTTGATTCTCTGTCTTTTTCTTTCAGCTAGATTTCACACAGGATAATATGGGTATTGGAGAACTCTTTATACTTGCTGTAGGACTGAGCATGGATGCTTTTGCTGTGTCCATATGCAAGGGTCTTGCACTTGGACATTCATCATTTAAAGGCTCTGTGATTGTCGGCCTCTGGTTCGGTTTCTTTCAGGCTCTGATGCCGCTTATAGGCTACTTCGTAGGTATTCAGCTCTCTGTTTTCGTTAAGGCATTCGATCACTGGATTGCATTTGTGCTCCTTGCAGCCATTGGTATTTCGATGATCATGGAATCCCGTTCTAAAGAAGAGGATGAAAGTCCTTCTCTTTCTGTAAAGGCGATGTTCCCTCTTGCCGTGGCGACGTCAATCGATGCTCTTGCGTCCGGCATCGCTCTTGCCGCAGTTGAGGGCAACATATACTGGGCTGTCGCATTCATTGGAGTCATAACATTCTGCCTCTCTGCATTCGGTGTCAGGCTCGGCTCTTTTGCAGGAAGCCGGTACAAGTCCAAGGCAGAGCTTGCAGGGGGAATCATTCTTATTGCAATCGGGGCGAAAATACTTATTGAACACCTTGTCGAAGGAATGTGAATTTTTCCGTTTTTGCATGAAATTCCGCTTTTCTGATTTATAATGATAAGAGGAGGCATGGATATGGGAGAAAAAACAATCTACACAATCGGCAGACAGTTCGGTTCAGGTGGCCGCATGGTCGGCAAGAAGCTGGCAGAGCAGCTCAATATCCCTTACTATGACAAAGAGCTTCTTGCCATGGCTGCAAAGGACAGCGGCTACTCCGAGGAGCTTTTCAAGAATGCAGATGAGAAGCCCGCGTCTTCGCTGCTTTACTCGCTTGTGATGGGAAACTACCCGATGTCGTCAGGAACACTGGGCTTTAACGAGATGCCGCTCAATGATCAGCTTTTCCTAATCCAGTCGAATACAATCAGGAAGGTGGCATCCAAGGGCTCCTGCGTGGTGATCGGACGCTGTGGTGATTATATCCTCCGCTCATCTCCTGACCTTATCTCTGTCTTCATTCACGCTCCTCTTGAGGCTAGGGTGAAGAGGGCTGTCGAGGTTTATGGCGTACCTGCAGACAGGGCAGAGGATGTCTGCCTTAAAAACGATAAGAGCCGAGCGAATTTCTACAACTACTACTCTGACCAGAAGTGGGGCATGTGCCGTACATATTCACTCTCTCTCGATTCCGATCTCCTTGGAATCGATGGATGCGTGGAGGAGATCATCCGCTTTACGGAGCTCAGGGACAAGCACAGGGCTGAATGATGTTTGTGTTCGACACGCTCTCGCAGCTTGAAAGCTATGAAGGAGCTTTCCCCGCAATACGTACGATTATAGATGTGATGGACCGTTCTCTTCCCTATGAGGAAGGGGATGGTCGTTATGACACTCCTGAAAAGAGCAATGTGAAGTATATTATCGACAGTTTCCTTACCTCGGATAAAGGTTTCAAGGCAGAGAAGCATGAAGGTAAGAACGTGATGGAGATTGTCCTTGAGGGAGATGAGATTGTCTCAATAGACGGCTCTGTTTTCAGATTGTCCAGCGGCCGCTTCCTGCTTTATGGCGGCGACGAAGAGGCACGGCGTGGCCTTGCATATGCGCTTCCTGAGCATACAAGAGCTGTGAGATTCTTCTTCTGAGAAAAGCAATGGCGCCGTCTGGCGCCATTGGTGTATGAATACCTTCTCTCCTTACTGCTGGATGCTGTCCAGTGTTATGTCGAAGATAAGGAGTGAATTCGGTTCGATTGTCTGTGTGCCGCTCTCTCCGTAGCCAAGCTCTGGCGGAATATATGCTCTGATGCTGTCACCGACAGTCATTGCCTTAACAGCTTCCGTGAAGCCCGGGATGAGGGACTGGAGTGAGAATGTGACATCCTCGCCCTGATCCATCACGGTTCCGTCCATGAGGGTGAGGGTGTAATCAACAGTGACCGTGTCTGTATCAACAGGTGTTGCTCCATCTGTCTCATCGTCATATGTATATTCAATCTGAACACCCGATGGCAGTACTGTCACTTCCGGTCTCTTTGCATTGTCCTCCAGGAATGTCTCGGCTTCACTGAGGTTTGCTGCTGCAAGCTCCTCAAGCCATGCCCTGTAGTCATCTGCAAGTTTCTGGATGTACTCCTCTATGAATCCGTTCATCTCTTCTTCAGTGAACACAGGCTCTGCTCCGTAAAGCGCTGTGAGAAGACCTGCGGAGAACTCCGGAGCCTGAACGACAACGCCGCCATAGAGAAGATTGATGATCGTGAAATAGCCATATGCATAGCCGAATCTGTCCTCGAGGCTCTCTGGCTTCTCAAGAGCTCTGATGCTCTCCTCATCTGCAATCACCTCGCCATAATCTGTAGGAAGGCCTGCGTTGTAGACATCTGTCATGAACTCATCAAGAACCGAGGACATCTCGTCTGCAGAGAGAAGCGGGGTTACGGTTCCGATTTCAGCGGCATCGAGCACACCTCGCGCAAAGTAACCGCCTCTGGGATAGAGATTCTGTGCTATGAGACCTTTCATGGAGAGGTAGCCATAGGAGTAGGAGAATGCTGAATCGAGGTTTTCCCTGTCAACATTTCCGATTGCTATCTGTACGCCAGGAAGGGCTGCCGGAGCAGCAGTTTCAAAAGGAATGAGTCCAGCCTTGACAGCTTCTGTCACATCTCTTATTGCTTCTGCCGGCATCTGAGGTGGCAGTGACATCGTCATTATTCCCGTATCCTTGACAGCAAGGAACATGCCGTCCTTGATATC
>CASEGX010000109.1 GCA_949287505.1 uncultured Spirochaetales bacterium
CAAAGACCCGGATTGGCCTCTTGATCCCTGCTACATGCACGGTGTTCTTATATCTCCCGTTCTTATCCCCTTCGCTTCCGTAGAGAATCCAATGCGTGTTCCCGTACTGGTTCAGCTCTATGGAATCATAGGACGAGCGGAACCTCAGCCGCCCGTTCTTCTTCCCCGTCTTCTCCCTTTTCGCGGCAAGGGTCTTCATATCCTGCTTCAAAGAGGAATACACCGACTGGATGAATTTCGCAGGGATAGTGAGTTCTCTGTCTACAGGGTTGCCATCCTTGTCAAGCGATACGATATTCCTTGTTCTGGTGTCAAATGCTCTGAATGCATCAGAATCAAGAGAAATGAGATGGTTGCAGAGCCATCGACACTCCGTGAAATACATGAAGAGCATATTTCGCTCGGCCTTATTCAGACATTTGATATCAAGTTTGAGTTCGATAACAATGGGGCGCATGGAAGCATGGCGGAGACGCGTCTCCCTGCCTTTTTCCCTGATGATATCATTTTTTGATTTTCCAGCCCCGATGCCCATGCTTTATTGTATCATATATCTGCTTTCTGCCCAAGCAGATACAGCAATTCATCACCAGCTTTCGCGCTGCTTAGAAGATGGTGTCTTCTTGCTGTTTTGACGATAAAAAGGCTACCCATTCTCTTGATCAGAAAACAGGCAGCCATGCATCACAGTGATGCGTTTGAAAACAAAGAGGTCTCAGACATAGAAAAGGATGTCTGAATATGTTGGTACCGGCCAGAACGACTTGTCAGTAACCGTTTCCAGTTCATCGCTTAGCTTCCTCGCTTCATCCATGAGAGGAATAATCCTGTCAGCGGCATGGAATGCTGCCTTCTCCACATCCTCAGGGCATGCGGAAACGCATTCATCAAGTTCATCCGTCTTATTCAGAAGGGCATCACAGAGTGAACTCACTTTCGAGCACAATGCCTTATCTGAATAGCTTGTTATACCAATCCCCTCCTTCAGGTTCACAGAAGAAGCAAGTGCTGATGCGAATTTCATGGAAGACGGAAGGATCTGACGACGCAGCATCTCAAGCATCGTCGATGCCTCGATGTGTATTGCCTTCTGATACTCATCCAGTGATATCTCCAGACGTGACCTCATCTCCTCCTCTGTGTATATTCCATGCCGCTTGAAAAGAGCCATGTTCTTTTCATCACAATAATGAACGAGAGCATCCGGAGTGCGCTTGTAATTTGACAGCCCGCGTGCCTCTGCTTCCTTCTCCCACTTCTTGCTGTATCCGTTTCCATTGAAAAGTATGCGTCTGTGCTCTTTGAGCTCTTTCTTTATGAGAGCACCAAGGGAGGCGTTGAAATCATCAGCCTTTTCAAGTACATCACAGAACTCCTTCAGGGCATCTGCAACAGCCGTGTTTAGCATCACATTTGTACATGCGATATTGAAAGATGATCCAGGCATCCTGAACTCGAACTTGTTTCCTGTGAAGGCAAACGGACTTGTCCTGTTCCTGTCCGAGTTGTCACGTGCAAGCTTTGGCAGGACACTTGTACCGATATCAAGACGGGAGGATTCTCTTCCCTTGAAAGGAACGCCATCGACAATGGAGGAAATGACAGCATCAAGCTCATCTCCTACGAATATCGAGACTATGGCAGGAGGTGCCTCATTCGCGCCGAGCCTGTGGTCATTGCCGGCACTTGCGACACTGATTCTCAGCAGATCCTGGTACTCATCGACTGCTTTTATGACAGCCGTAAGGAAAAGCAGGAACTGTGCATTATCCTTTGGGGTCTTTCCGGGATCAAGGAGGTTCTCTCCCTCATCCGTACTGAGTGCCCAGTTGTTGTGCTTGCCGGATCCGTTGATTCCCTCAAAAGGCTTTTCATGGAGAAGACAGGCAAAGCCATGACGCTCAGCAACTT
The DNA here is from genome assembly GCA_949287505.1 of uncultured Spirochaetales bacterium. Lineage (GTDB taxonomy): Bacteria > Spirochaetota > Spirochaetia > Sphaerochaetales > Sphaerochaetaceae > Ornithospirochaeta. Next base: position 1,912 of record CASEGX010000109.1, read on the forward strand.
TCTTCATCATTTCCATAGTAAGCTGGTTTGCATCCGTTGCTTTGTTGGCGTTATCGAAAATCGGGGCCATCTCATGCTGACACGGCGCAACCTCATTGTGCTCGGTCTTTGCCGTGATTCCAAGCTTCCACAGCTCCTCATCCAGATCTGCCATGAAAGCCTTCACACGAGGTCTGATGGAACCGAAATAATGATCCTCCATCTCCTGTCCTTTCGCAGCAGGAGCTCCAATGAGCGTGCGTCCTGTAAGACGCAGGTCAAGGCGCTTTGAGTAGTCTGATTTATCAATAAGGAAATACTCCTGCTCAGCTCCGATGGTGGCATTCACCCTCTTCACTTTCTTGCCAAATAAAGCAAGAGCCCTTACCGCTTCACCACTTATCGCATCCATGCTTCTCAGCAGAGGTGTCTTCTTATCAAGAATCTGCCCGGTATAGGAACAGAACGCAGTTGGAATGCAGAGCGTATCATCCTTGATGAATGCATAGCTTGTAGGATCCCATGCAGTGTATCCTCTCGCCTCGAATGTAGCCCTCAGGCCTCCTGAGGGGAAAGAGGAAGCATCAGGCTCTCCCTTGGTGAGTTCCTTTCCGGAGAAATCCATGATTATGCATCCATCCTTGTCGACGGTTATGAAGCTGTCATGTTTTTCTGCAGTGATACCGGTCATAGGCTGGAACCAGTGAGTGAAATGCGTGGCACCCTTGCTTACAGCCCATTCCTTCATTGCAGATGCCACGATATCAGCGACATCATCATCGAGAGCCTTTCCCTCAATCATTGTATTTTGCAGTGATTGATATACCTTTTTCGGAAGCATTTCTCTCATTACTTTGTCATTAAAGACCATAGAACCAAACATCTCAGGTACGTTCATCTTCTCCCTCCTATGACAGTTCTCTGACGATGCTTTTTGCAGCGTCAAAAAGATTTATGCGGTAATTCATTGCCTTTTTCTCGATATATGCATGGGCTTCAGCCTCACTCAGCCCCTTGTTCCTGGCAAGAAGGCACTTGGCTTCTGTCAGAAGCTTTTCATTCCTGAGGCGGTCAAGAAGCTTCATGTTCTTTTCCTCCGCCTTTCTCAGTTTCTCTCTCAGGACACGGATTGTACGGATGACTACTGAGAACTCCTCACGACTCATGGATGATACAAACACCCCATATTTCGCCATGGCATCAGCCATATGACTGGAAAGCTCATCAGGAAGCATCAGAACGGTATCCGCACCCTCTTCTGCTGCGAAGACTGCAATACTCTTCGCGTTCCCTGATTTAAGAGCAGCATCGACGATGACAAGAGAGGGGGAGAAATCGAGGATCTTCATCCTTGCCTCCTTCTCGCTCTCTGCCCGCAGAAACGCATAGGACCCCGCGAGCATTTTCTTTATCTCATCGCCTCTTGCTTTCTCAGCAACCACCAGTACCGTTTCCATAAGAAAACCTATATGAACCGGAAATACCGGCTTATCATCGCCTCATGGCTCTCGCCTTCCTCAGCTTCCGCCTCTCTGTCTTCCAGATAGAAGTCAACAATCCTCTCTGGAATCACCCGGCTTATGAAACTGCTCTTCCTTGCCTCCTTCACTGCCTCCAAGAGAGTCATCGGAAGCTTCTCTGCGTGCGTTGAGGCTATCATATCCCCCACTGCCTCACTCTCAGGTGTAAGATCGTCTGAGATTCCCTCAAATCCGGCGGAAAGCAGGAGGGAAATGAGAAGATATGGATTTGCAGAGGAATCAGGGCTCCTGACTTCCATACGGCAGTCATTGCCATCTGCATAAGGAAGACGCACGAGCGTGGACCTATTCTGATGGCTCCATGATACAGTTGACGGTGCCTCAAACTTTCCAAGACGCTCATAGGATGATGAAAGAGGATTTGCGAAAACGGTTATCTCCTTCATCCTCCTCAGTATTCCTGCCATGAATGCCATGGCTTTCGGATCGGAGCGTTCGAAAAGATTCTCGTTGTCCTCATAAAGCGACAGGTTGATGTGAAGGCCGTTTCCGCTCTCATTCTCGATGGGCTTCGGCATGAATGAAGCAAAAAGACCGTGCTGCTGTGCTATTGCCTTAACGGCAGTCTTGAAAGTCATCAGATCATCTGCCGCCTTCAAGGGTGATGAGCAGCGGAAATCTATCTCATTCTGTCCTGGACCATGCTCATGATGGCTGCGTTCAGGCTTCAGCCCCATTGTCTCTATAGCAAAGCATATCTCCCTTCTCACATTCTCGCCTCTGTCCAGGGGGGCCATATCAAAATACCCGGCATCGTCGAATGGAAGCCTTGTAGGGAAACCTTTCTCATCGGTCTCGAAAAGATAGAACTCGCACTCCGGCCCGACAAGGAAGGAGTAGCCCGATTTCCCGCTTCTGCGCTCTATCTCTGAAAGGAGGTATCTTCCATCCCCCTCGAAAGGACGCCCATCCGGGTAAGTGATGAAACAGTAGAATCTGGCAACAGCCCTGTCCGAAGGACGCCATGGAAGAACGGAGAAAGTATCGAGATCAGGAAAGAGCAGCAGGTCGGACTCGTTTATGTTCATGAAGCCGCGTATTGCGGAGGCATCAAAGGAAACACCATGCTTCACGGCATGCTCAAGCTCATCTGCCATGATGGCTATATTCTTCTGCCTGCCTGAGATATCACAGAAAGCAAGCCGGATGAACTTGATCTCATATTCTATCAGAAGCTGTTTGATATCCTCAAAATCCATAAATCCTCCATAAACGGAAAAAGCGCTACAGATCCTACTCTGCAGCGCCCTTGCTGTTCTTGTCTGAAGAATAGAGAAAATGAGGGAGAATAGTCAAGTGTATTTATTCATGAAAGTGGATTTTTATTCACGATATATTCATATATTCAATTGACAAGCAACAATATTATGTCGTAAAAAAGGGCCCAAGGAACAAGGACGTTCTAAGAGAGAATCTTAGTGCGTCCTTTTTTTATTTCAGAGGTGCATGAAATGAAAAGAGAAGGAGAAGTAAGGATAAGCTCAGGATGCGCGATCAGCGGAATCTTCTGCCGTGACGGGAAGCGCATCACAGGAGACGCAATAAAGAAAAGCATTGCGGTAATGCACAACAGATCCAACGGGCTTGGCGGAGGCTTTGCCGCCTATGGTATATATCCTCAGTACAAGGACTACTATGCGCTTCACATATTCTATGATTCACAGGCAGCACGGGAGGAAACCGAGAGGTTCCTGGATATGCGCTTCGATATAATAAACCTTTCGAAGATTCCTGTGCGTCAGTCCCCGAAAATCTCGGATGCCCCCCTTATATGGCGGTACTTCATCACCCCGCTTCCCCATCTTCTGCAGGACAGCCAGCTTGATGAGGATGAATACACTTCGAGAGCTGCAATAAAGATAAACAACACTCTTAACGGTGCCTACGTAGTCTCCTGCGGAAAGGATATGGGAGTCTTCAAGGCTGTGGGATATCCAGAGGATGTTGCTGATTTTTACCGCATCGAGGAATACGAAGGCTACTCCTGGACTGCGCATGGACGCTACCCTACCAATACCCCTGGCTGGTGGGCCGGCTCCCACCCGTTCTCGCTTCTTGACCTCAGCGTCGTACATAACGGCGAGATCTCCTCATACGATGCAAACCGGAGGGCTGTGGAGATGTATGGCTACTCTTGCAATCTCCTGACAGATACAGAGGTGATTGCTTACATCCTGGACTATCTGACAAGAAAGCAGGGCCTTTCGCTCAGGGAAAGCTCCGAGGTGATAGCAGCACCATTCTGGACAACAATCGCCATCAAGGAAGAGGAAGAGAGAAAAAGGCTTTCATACCTGAGAAAGATGTTCTCATCATTTCTCATCACGGGACCATTCTCGATTCTTGTCGGTTTCAGCGGAGGGATGATGGCACTCAATGACAGACTCAAACTGAGAAGCCTTGTTGCCGCAGAAAAGGACAGAAGGGTGTATTTCAGCTCCGAGGAAGCTGCGATAAGAGTGATTGAAGAAGAGCCTGATAGAGTCTGGGCACCACGTGGAGGAGAGGCTGTAATAGTTCAGCTTGACGGGAGGAAGGATGCAGAGGAAATACAGAATCAGAAAAGATGACACATGCATATCATGTTTCAGATGCGTACGTGAATGTTCTTTCGGTGCCATCGGGAAAGGAGACGGAAAGCTCATTTTCCATCATGAGAAATGCGTTGACTGCCAGCGCTGTGTCTCCTTCTGCCCCACCGGAGCCCTTTACATCACAGAAGATGAGAACAGATACAGACACAACTCCGTCTTCAAGGAAGATGACATCAGGGAGATACTTCTCCAGGCAGAGACAGGAGGAGTGCTTCTTTCCTCAATGGGTGCCTCCGGAAGCAATATCCCGATCTACTTTGACAGGATGCTGCTGAATGCAAGCCAGGTTACAAATCCATCAATCGACCCGCTGAGAGAACCGATGGAGACTGCGGTGTTCCTTGGACAGAGAAAGGAGGGAATCGAACGAGACAGGAATGGGAAGCTCGTTGACAACCTTCCCCCGCATCTCGAGCTCTCCACTCCGATAATGTTCTCCGCCATGAGCTATGGAGCGATAAGCCTGAATGTGCATAAAGCTCTGGCAGCTGCAGCAGAGCGCACAGGGACTTACTGGAACACAGGAGAAGGAGGACTTCATGAAAGCCTCTATCCCTATAAGGAAAACACGATTGTCCAGGTCGCTTCAGGACGCTTTGGCGTGCATGAGACATATCTCAATACGGCAGCGGCTATAGAGATAAAGATCGGACAGGGTGCAAAACCCGGCATAGGAGGGCATCTGACTGGAAAGAAAATCATAGGAGATGTTTCTAAGACCAGAATGGTTCCAGAAGGGCTCGATGCGATAAGCCCTGCCCCGCATCATGACATCTATTCAATCGAGGATCTTGCGCAGCTTGTCATGTCGATAAAGGAAGCAACAGGATACAGAAAGCCTGTGATCGTGAAGGTTGCGGCAGTTCATAACATCGCTCCGATAGCCTCGGGAATAGCACGGAGCGGTGCAGATATCATCTCAATCGATGGATACCGTGGAGGAACTGGGGCTGCACCGAAGCGCATACGCGACAATGTCGGGATTCCCATTGAGCTTGCAATCGCGGCTGTCGACCAGAGGCTGAGGGAGGAAAGGATACGCGACAGGGTTGGCGTTATCGTTTCCGGAGGAATCAGGAATGCTTCTGATACGGTGAAGGCAATCGCACTCGGCGCGGATGCAGTCTCCATAGGAACAGCAGCACTCTGTGCCCTCGGCTGCCATATATGCGCCTCCTGCCACACAGGACGATGCGCATGGGGACTTGCGACGCAGGATCCTGAGCTGACAGCGAGACTCGATCCAGAAAGAGGCGCGGAAAGACTTGCCAATCTCGTCAATGCCTGGACACGGGAAATCAAGGAAATCATGGGTGGAATGGGAATAAACAGCATTGAGGCACTGAGAGGAAACAGAAGAGCCCTCAGAGGTGTGAATCTCAATGAGAAAGAACTTGAGATACTCGGAATCGGGTATGCAGGAGAATGATATGAAAGTATTGAATATCAGGGAAAACGGACTGGATGAGATCAGGAAGCAGCAGAACGAGGAGATAACGATAACCGGATGCTGCGGAGAAAGATATATAGGCTGCGGCATGAAGAAAGGAGTTCTTCATGTAGAAGGAACACCGGGAAACGCTCTTGCTTCCTATCTTGATGGTGGCACTGTATATGTCGACGGCAATACACAGGATGCTGCGGCGGATACGATGAATGCCGGGCTTCTCGCAGTGAGAGGATCCGCGGGAGACGCACTGGCATATGGCATGCGTGGCGGTCGTGTGTACATTCTCGGAGATGCCGGATACAGAGCCGGTGTCCACATGAAAGCATACAAGGAGAACCGCAGCATACTTGTAATCGGAGGTCGTACAGGCTCATTTCTCGGAGAATACCTTGCGGGAGGAATCATCATAGTGCTGGGACTCGGGGATGAGGGAAGCGATATCACAGGATACTTCTGCGGAAACGGGATGTATGCGGGAACAATCTACCTGAGAACCGATAAAGCACCTCTCAATCTCTCTGACAAGCTCATAAAGCGCAGCGTGGACGAGGACGAGAAGGAAAGTATACTCTCGCCCATTATCCGGGACTTCGCTTCTGTCTTCTCCATTTCCGCCGAGCATTGTCTTGAAGGCAGCTTCATTGCTATCGAAGCTGATAAATCGAAATCATACAGCCAGCTCTACGCTGCAGTCTGAGGTATCATATGTGTACAGTATTTGCTTACAGCGGCAAGGAAATCGGCCTTTCTGAGATCAGGACGCTCCTTGAAAGGACAAGGCGCAGAGGCCCCGATGCAGAAAGGATAATCACAACCGGGGACGGCATCTATCTTGCATTCCAGCGTCTTTCGATAATGGGAATCGATGAAAGGGGCATGCAGCCTTTCAGGTACAAGGACATGTACAGCATAACCAACGGGGAAATCTATGGATTCCGGGACATCAGGAAGAATCTTGAAAAAGAAGGCTACCAGTTCATCTCCGATTCCGACTGTGAGGTCATTCTCTACATGTATGAAAAGTATCATGAAAAAATGTTCGCCATGCTCGATGCAGAGTATGCGACAGTCATATACGACAGGAAGCAAGGACTGATCGCAGCCCGTGATCCGATCGGCATACGTCCGCTTTTCTACGGCTATGACAAAGAAGGAAAGATAGCATTTGCAAGCGAGGCATGCCTCTTGACACCACTTTGTGACAAGGTGCTTCCATTTCCTCCTGGACATTACTACAAGGGCGGGAAATTCATCTGCTACCGGGATATCTCCAGCGTGGGGGAATACACATATGGCAGTATTGAAGAGGTCACAGGAAACATACGTGAGAAACTGATAAAAGCCGTGGAGAAGAGACTCGATTCAGATACCCCTGTGGCATTCCTCCTCTCCGGAGGCCTTGACAGCTCCCTTGTCTGCTCGATCGCCACCAGAATTCTCGGAAAACCGATACGCACATTCTCAATCGGCATGGACAAGGACCCGATAGACTCAAAGTACGCAGAGCGTACTGCTGCATTCCTACATGCCGAACACACAAATGTCACAATGACGGAAAAGGACGTGATTGAGGTTCTTCCTGAAGTGATAAACGCACTCGGAACCTATGATATAACGACAATAAGGGCAAGCATAGGAATGTATCTTCTCTGCAGATATATCAGTCAGAATACAAACACGAGAGTGCTTCTGACAGGAGAGGTCTCCGACGAGCTCTTCGGCTACAAATACACCGATTTCGCCCCCGATGCCGCCTCCTTTGAGAAGGAAAGCCAGAAACGCATTCATGAGCTGTATGCATACGATGTCCTCCGTGCAGACAGATGCATTGCAGACAACAGCCTCGAGGCGCGTGTACCTTTCGGAGACCTGGATTTCGCATCATATGTGCTCTCCATCGATCCTGAGATGAAAATGAACCGCTACGGGCATGGAAAGTATCTTCTCAGGAAGGCATTCGAGAAAGGAGGATGGCTTCCAGATGATATTCTGTGGAGGGAAAAGGCCGCATTCAGCGACGCTGTCGGGCACAGCATGGTAGATGATCTGAAAGCATATGCAGAAAAAAGCTGCCAGGGCAAGGATCTTGAGAAGGAATACAGGAAGTATCCTGAGCAAGGAAGACCTTTCACACCAGAATCACTGCTTTACAGGGAGATTTTCGAAAGCTTCTATCCAGGACAGTACCAGATGATACCCGGTTTCTGGATGCCTAACAGCAGCTGGCCAGGATGCCGCGTGAATGACCCGTCGGCAAGAGTGCTATCCAACTACGGCAAAAGCGGAGAATAAGAGTATTGTGTACAGCCTGTGCTGTACACATATTTTCACTCAAGACATGCTTTCACGAAACCGTCGAAAAGAGGATGAACCCTGTTCGGACGGCTCTTGAACTCCGGATGCGACTGCACCGCCACAAAGAAGCGGCACTGTGGATTCTCCATTGCCTCAACAAGCTTTCCGTCCGGACTTGTGCCGCTGAAGACGATTCCGCTCTCTTCTATCGCACCCCGGAAAAGAGGAGATACCTCATAGCGGTGTCTGTGTCTTTCAGTCACAATACTCTGACCATACAGCCTGTACAGCAGCGTGCCTTTCTTTATGCTGCAGGGATAAGCACCAAGGCGCATTGTGCCGCCTTTTGCCACGACATTGCGCTGCTCATCCATCAGATCGATGACGCACTCCATCCCATCAGGGTCAAACTCTCTGGAATCTGCCTCCTCCAGTCCTGCAAGAGACCGGGCAGCTTCAATCACGGCAACCTGCATACCAAGGCATATTCCCAGATACGGTACATCGTTTTCCCTGGCATAGCGGGCCGCGAGGATCATTCCCTCGACACCCCTATGTCCGAATCCTCCAGGAACAAGAATACCGTCCACGTCCTTCAGCAGCTTCTCAGCTCCTTCCCTTTCAATCTCTTCGGTATCCACAAAGAGGATATCGAGAGCAGCATCGTTATGGCTTGCTGCATGATAAAGTGCCTCATTGATAGAAAGATAGGCATCGTGAAGCTTCACATACTTGCCGCATACAGCAATCCTCACCTTCCTTTTCTTCTCACAAAGCATCTTCCCCACGGCTTCCTTCCAGAGCGTGAGGTCGCATTCCCCGCATTCAAGGGAAAGCCGAGATACGACATAGTCATCAAACCCCCGTTCATGAAGAAGCAAGGGAAGCGCATAGATCGGGCTGACATTCTCATTGCCGATCACAGCACGTCTTTCCACATTGCAGAACATGGCAATTTTGGAAAGGATGCCTTCATCGAGGGTCTTGTCTGAGCGCGCGATGATGCAATCCGGCATTATTCCCATGCCCTGAAGTTCATGTACCGAATGCTGGCTTGGCTTCGTCTTGTATTCCCCACTGCATTCAAGATATGGAACGAGAACGACATGAATGAACATCGAGTTGGCGGCTCCTACCTCTATACGCAGCTGTCTTGCAGCCTCAAGGAACGGCTGGCTTTCTATGTCACCGATCGTTCCTCCGATTTCAGTGATCACGACATCCGCATCCGTAAGCTCCCCAAGCGAGTAAATCGCATTCTTGATCTCATCAGTCACATGGGGGATTATCTGTACGGTATTGCCAAGATACTCTCCTTTTCTTTCGCGTGTGAGTATGTTCCAGAAAACCTTTCCACTTGTCAGATTGGATTTCCTGTTCAGATTCTCGTCGATGAATCTCTCATAATGACCGAGATCGAGATCTGTCTCCGCTCCGTCTTCTGTCACGAACACCTCTCCATGCTGATACGGGCTCATCGTACCCGGATCGACATTGAGATATGGATCGAGCTTCTGGGCAGCTATCTTAAGGCCTCTCTGCTTCAAAAGCATACCAAGACTTGCAGCGCTGACGCCTTTTCCCAGCCCTGATACGACACCTCCTGTGACGAATATGTACTTACGACTCATGAAGTCCTCCGTAAAATGAGAAAGGACGCCCATCAATAAAGATAGACGCCCTTGTCTCAACGGCATGATTCTAGCACTTTCTCTTGAGTTTTCACAATTATTTTTCTTCAGGAATGTTATCATTCTGTCTATGAGGATCATTCAGATTGATGAAAGAAGCTGGAGAATGGAAGAAGAGGGAGTCAGGTTTTTCCTTCTTGCAGGAAACGAGAGAGCGCTGCTTGTTGACAGCGGCATGATGACAAGGAACGCCAAGGAGATTGCAGAAAGCCTTACGGATCTTCCAATATCACTTGTATCAACGCACGCAGATCCTGACCACATAGCAAGCAACGATGAGTTTCCGTCCTTCTACATGCATAGTGCGGAGGCAGTCAATTACTACAACGTGCAGAAGCGGAAAGGAAGGTTCATCCCCGTCGATGACGGATATGTATTCAACCTAGGAGAGAGACTGCTGCAGGTCATCCAGATACCGGGGCATACGCCGGGAAGCATAGCCCTTTTCGAGAAAGAGAGAGGTGTGCTGATCTCAGGCGACACGGTACAGGACGGAAGCATATACATGTTCGGAATCATGAGGGAGATGCATGCATATCTGGAGAGCCTCAGGAAGCTTGAACGCATGATGGACAGCTTCAGGACAGTATGGCCCTCTCATGGTTCTTTCCCTCTCTCACCTGACGCAATACCGCAACTGAGAGAAAGTGCAGAGAAATACCTAAAAGGAGAATTTGAAGGAGAAGAGACAGAAATATGGGGAGAACGGATAATGAAGATGGATGCTGCCGTCGCCTCCTTCCTCACTCCGTTGCCTTGACCTTGCCTCTTCTTATTTTCCTGGTCGTGGTCTCTTCCATCGGAGAATCGAGGATTGTTATGCGCTCAATCTTCTGGAAGCTCTCAAGACCATGGTTTACAGCTGAGACGATATCCTCGATCCGCTTTCTCAAGCTCTCAGGAGAAAGCCCCTTGCTGTTCTCCGGATCGGGGTAGATGACAGCTTCGACAGCCTCTCCGGGGACTCCGGGATTCTTCTGGAAACCGCGTACCATGATCTGCGTAATCAATGTCTCGAGCTGGAACATGTCCTCAATCTCCTCGGGAAACACATTCTTGCCGCCTTCCGTGACAATGATGTTCTTTGCCCTTCCCTTCAGGAATACATAGCCATCCCTGTCCATGTATCCAAGATCTCCGGTTCTCATATAGCCGTTCTCATCGAAGAGAGCTTTCGTATTCTCCTCATCATTATAATAGCCACGGCAGACATTCGGTCCTTTTATACGGATCTCTCCGATGCCGTCGCTGTTCTTATCCGCAATTATGAGATCGATGAAAGCAAGAGGGTGCCCGATTGATGCAGTCTTGAAACGCTCAGGAGGATTGAGAGTCACTATAGGGGAAGCCTCAGTCAGGCCATAGCCCTGAATGAACTCAAGCCCGAGCCCATGATACGCCCATACAACACGAGGCGACAGAGGCCCCGCCCCTGATATCAGCAGACGGACCTTGTCCAGTCCAATTTTTGAAGTGATGGTCTTCTGGAAGAACTTTCTAAGAGGAGATTTTCCTGTGATCTTGTGTGCGAGGCTGTTTACATCCATCAGCATCCTGATGAATGAATATGCCACAATGCCCTTCTCCTTCACCTTTGCCATTATCCCCGAAAGGAGCTTGTTGTAGAGCATCGGGATTCCCATGAAGACAGTAACAGAACCACGCTTCAAGTCATCAAGCATGCGGGAAACCGCAAACCCATGGCCGAAGAGGCATTCAGCTCCTATTCTCACAGCCTCGAGAAGAACTGCTGTGCAGCAGTAGCTGTGATGGAGAGGAAGAAGAGCATATGTCACATCCTTCTCGGAAAGCATATGAACCTCATTAACTGTCATGTACACATCAGAAGTTATGTTGCTGTGCGTGAGGACAACGCCCTTCTCATTTCCTGTCGTGCCGGAAGTGAAGAGTATGGCCGCCGTATCATTTTCGGTTACAGAAGGCTCTGAGGAGAACGGGTTCTCAGCATCGGAAAGCCTTTTCCACTTACCCTTTCCGTCAAGTGAGGCGACGCCCTGAAGAGATGAGAACCACTCAGAATCCTCAGCCTCTAGCTGGGAGAGGATGGCTGTGTCTGCCACGATGAACCTGACCCCTGCGAACTTGGCAAGACGCACGCACTTCGAGCTTTTCATCTGTGCATCCATCGGCACGGAGATGCAGTCGGATTCAGGAATGGCGAAATATGCAAGAGCCCAGTCGGGACTGTTCTTTCCCATGAGCATTACAGCATCCCCTTTCATCAGGCCGGCTTCTCTTAAAAATGCCGCTTCATGTCTGACCTTCTCCATCACGCCGCCGAATGTAAGAGTATGCTTCTCTCCAGCTGTGAAGACAGAGAAAGCCGGGTTGTCCCTGAATTTTGCCATCGAGATGCGTAGAAGCTCCGGAAGAGTCGGCCATGTACCCTTCAGCAGAGTCCCTCTGAAATTCTCCAGTTCATCCCATGGGTGCTTGTAATTATCTCTATGCATATATTACGATTCTTCCCACACAACAAACCCGATAGTCAATAATGATTGACCTTGCCGGATGAACATTAACAAATTACATTTAGCGTACAAAGGGGTAATATGAACGATAATAATATATATGTAACAGCAGAGACAGAAGAAAGTGCTCCCAAAAGAGCCATTGTCCTTCCTCTGCTTGAGAGGCCTCTTTTCCCAGAGACCTTCACGACACTTCTGATCGGGAGACCTCAGGATGTACAGATCATCTCCAAAGTGATTGAAGGAGATGGGTATTTTGTTGCTCTCCTGCAGGATCAGAACAATGGATATAAGGAAATAGGAACGCTTGCAAAGGTATCGAGATACATCAAGCTTCCAAATAACTGCATACATGTTTTCGTATCGACGCTTCAGAGAGTGAAAGTTGAGAGCATGGATATAGACGGACCGATCACATGGGCCGAGTATGTCCCTGCGCCGGATACGCCTGTCAAGAACCCGAAGACAACCGCATCCTACGTACGGGTACTCCGCGACACGATCTCCGGACTGAGTCAGACAACGAATCTCTTTTCATTCGCGACAGAGGTGAATGTCTCGAATATCGATGATCCTTCCCTTCTCTCCTTCTATGCAGCTTCTGCCATCAGCGCTCCCGGGACATTCCTGCAGGAAGTGCTTGAGACAAGAAGCCCTAAAGACAGGATAGAGAAACTTCTGACATACATTGCCGCAGAGAAAGACATCATCGACAAAGAGAATGAGATAAAGCAGGAAATCTACGACAAGATCAAGAACAGGAACCGTGAGCAGCTTCTCAGGGAGCAAATCAGGGCTCTTAACAATGAGCTTTCAGAGCTTACCGGAAGACCTGCACAGGGCGGTGCAAAGGGCGACGACCTCTGGACAAGGGCAAAGAACAAGAAACTTCCAGAAGAATACAGAGCTCAGGTGGATAAGGAGCTGGAGAAGCTTTCCGGACTGGAGACGATGAATCCCGAGTATGCGATGACCAAACTGTATATCGAGACAATTCTCTCCCTTCCGTTCTCATTCGAGGACAAGGCTCCTGACTACTCCATAAACAAAGTAAAGAAAGTGCTCGAGCATGACCATTATGGCATGAAGGAAGTCAAGGAACGCATCGTTGAGTTCCTCGCATCGCGTCTGAAAGCCGGAAACGGCAAAGGTGCCATCATCTGTCTCTCAGGCCCTCCTGGAGTCGGAAAGACATCGATCGGCTATTCAATCGCGAGAGCCCTTGGGAAGAAAATCTTCCGCTTCAGTGTCGGAGGCATGCGTGATGAGGCTGAGATCAAGGGACACAGGAGAACATATGTAGGCGCAATGCCGGGAAAGATCATTCAGGCAATGAAGACTGTCGGAGTCCCGGATCCCGTCATACTCATCGATGAGATTGACAAGATGGGAGAATCATTCCAGGGTGACCCTGCATCAGCGCTTCTTGAGGTACTGGACCCGGAACAGAACACAAGCTTCCAGGATTTCTACATCGACCTGCCATATGATCTTTCAGATGTGCTTTTCATCGTCACGGCAAATGATCCTTCGAGAATCCCTGAACCGCTTCTGGACAGGATGGAGATCATCGAGCTTTCAGGATATACGCCGGACGAGAAGATACATATCGGACGCGAATACCTTGTTCCGAGGCTTCTAAAGAAGAATGGGCTTTCAAAGAGCGAGATACGCTTTGACTCCAGAGCCCTTTCAATGATTGCAGAGGAATATGCAAGGGAGGCAGGCGTAAGGAACTATGAGAAATCCATCGACAAGATCATGAGGAAGGTTGCCCTCGAGATCCTTGAAGGAAAGGATGAGATCACACTCCCCATATCCATCAAGGGAAAGAATGTCGAGAAGTACCTCGGCAAGCCCATTTTCCCGGCAGATGAGATCATAAAAGCCGACAAACCAGGAACAGCCATCGGCCTTGCCTGGACAAGCATGGGCGGCGATGTCCTCCTGATAGAAGCAGAAGCCATACCTATGAAGGGTGAGATGAAGGTGACAGGACAGCTTGGATCTGTAATGCAGGAGTCTGTCTCCATAGCCTGGTCATCCCTCAAGAAGGAGGCATACCTCAGGGGACTCGATCTCTCATTCTTCGATGATGAGACGGTGCATATACATATTCCTGAAGGAGCAACTCCGAAAGATGGTCCATCTGCAGGAATCACGCTCTTCACGGCACTCTGGTCAATGTACAGGGAGGAGACAATAAAGCCTGGGCTGGCAATGACCGGGGAGCTGACACTTACTGGAAGGGTAATGCCTATCGGAGGCCTGAAGGAGAAAATCCTCGCAGCGCGCCGCAATGGAATAAAGGAGATAATCATCCCTGAGCGCAACAGAAGAGATCTTGAGAAACTGGATGCAGAGGTCAAGGGTGATGTAATCTTCCATCCTGTCTCTGACATCTCTGAAGTCATCCAGATCGCTTTTCCTGAGGAGACGACAAAACGCCTCAGCGCAGCAATACTGAAGACACTGCAGGAAGAGAAGAGAAAGAAGGCTGAAGAGGAAAAGGAGAAGGAGACACTGCGACAGGCCGCAGCATTCGAAAAGGTGATGAGATGGCAATAGAATTACTATCCCCGGCAGGAAACTATGACAAGCTTGTTGCCGCATTCAGCTATGGTGCTGATGCGGCATATATGGGCATGACGGAGTTCTCACTGCGCCGCAATGCCGGAAATTTTCCGGAAACAGAACTCGAGAAAGTAAGGGAACTGAAAGCAAAGACCGGAAAGAGGCTTTACTGCACGCTCAATATTCTCTTTCACCAGAGGGATATCGAGAGAATACAAACAATGGCGGACGAGATACGCTCATGGCCTTTCGATGCCTTCATAATCTCAGATATCGGGCTGGTACCATTTCTCAGCAAGAACTTCCCAGAGCGTGAACTCCATCTCTCGACACAGGCATCCGCACTGAACTCGGAAAGCGTGAAGATGTACAGGGACATGGGTTTCTCACGGGTGATTCTCGGCCGCGAAGCCAGTATCGATGACATCAAGCGCATCCGCGATGCGGTTCCGGAAATGGAGCTGGAAGCTTTTGTCCATGGAGCGATGTGCATGGCATATTCAGGACGCTGTCTGCTTTCCGCACACCTTACAGGGAGAAGCGGAAACCAGGGAGACTGTGCCCACACATGCCGCTGGAACTACAAGCTTCACTATGCACTTGAAGAAGAGGAAAGGCCGGGCGTCTATTATCCTATTGAGGAGAATGACGGATACACGACAATCCTCTCCTCCAAAGATCTCTGCATGATAGATCATGTGAAGGAACTTGAGGATGCAGGGCTTTCATCGCTGAAAATCGAGGGAAGGATGAAATCCATATACTACGTTGCCGTAGTCACAAGAGCATACAGGAAAGCCATCGACAACGACAAAGATAAGGAAAGATACAAAAGAGATCTCTTCGATGTATCCCACAGGGAGTATACGACGGGTTTCTTCTTCTCAAGCGGACCAGTGGATTCCTCCTCAGATGTCTCCAGACCGACAAGCTACGGCTATGAGAGGAATTACCTTTTTCTCGGAATCGTAGGGAAAGAAGTGCAGAAAGGAGTTTTCGAGGTGGATATCCGCAATCAGATAAGACCGGAAGGACTTGAGTTCATCGGCCCGGACACTCCGCTTCTGACAGCTTCCGATATCGTGCTTCTTGACGAGAACATGAATGAGACCGAGAAGCTTGATCACGGACACACCGGTTATATAAAGACATATGCTCCAGTAAAAGAGGGGTATATTATCAGAACGCTCTCAGCAGCCCCGATCGTGAAATGAAAAAAGCAGCAGTTTCATTACTTATCCTTACACTTGTGCTTGCATCGCTTGCAGCATATACAGATTCCTTTTCAGAAATGCAGTCATCTCCCCTCTTCCTTGAGCTTCTGGAAGTTATAAAGAACGGAGGGGATACCGCAGATGCCGAGAAAGCGTATGATGCCTATATAGAATCTACAAATGACCCTGTAGACCTCTCACGCGTCGAATACCACATGGTGCGGTACTACATGGACATGGGAATGGAGGATGAAGCCGAGGAGCATCTCTTATCGGAGAAAGAACAGCTTGAGATGATCGGAGATGATACCCAGGAGGTCAGAAGACTCGCTGCAGAGGTCGATGCCACATCCTCCGAGTACTATGTCACTGGCAAGCTCAAGGCCGGAATGAACAATAACAAGCTTGTGAAGGAGATGTACAAGAAATTCCCCGATGAGTTCTATGCAGCCATACAGGAAGGGTTCCGGCGCCTTTATGCCCCACCGATTGCAGGAGGCTCTGCAAAGAAGGCTCTGAGGATTTTCAACGATGTTGAAAAGAACATGGACGGCATTTCCTATCTCGACCACTATTCAATGCTAGTCGGAAAGGCCATGGCGCTTTCAGAGACAGGAAGCTATGAGGAGAGCGAGAGATACCTTGAAGAGGCTGAAAGGATTTTCTCTTATGATCCTGCTTTTGAGGAGATAAGGAAAAACAATGAAGAAGGTCTTTCGGGAAAATAACCTTTGACAAGAAGCTGAGATAAGTGCATCCTGCATCAATGCAGGGTTCATCCTCAGCCAATACTATCTTACGATTTAAAATATACTCCACTGAGGTCAATATATGGAAACATGGATAACAGTTTATGCCATTGTCATGCTCATTCTCGGGCTCTATGCAATCATAAACACTCTTCTCAACCTGCTCTCTTCCAGAAGGCTTGGAAAGGGAGAAATAAGGACCGAAGGACCTCTTATCTCGATAGTCATACCCGTACGCAATGAAGAGAACAATATCTCCCGTCTGCTTGATTCCCTGATAGCACAGGATTACAGGAACATAGAAATACTCATCATAAATGACCAGAGTACAGACAGAACGGAAGAGATCATCAGAAAATATGAGGCAAAGGACAGCAGAATAACGATATACGCAACAGATGCGAAGCTGTCGCTCCACAAAAACGGCAAGATAAATGCGCTCCTGCAGCTCATTCCGCATGCCAAGGGGGAATACATAATCGCTACCGATGCAGATACAGTACACGCTGCAAACTGCATCTCCAATGCCTACTCCCTTATGACAAGAAACAAGCTGGACATCATCTCGGGTCTGCCACAGGAAATCTGTTCATCATACTTCGGCAGCGTATGCATGTCCGCGATGATGCTGACTTATGTGCTCATACCGCAGTGGTTCATCTACCGATTCCCGATTCCTGCCGCCTCCTTTGCAATCGGGCAGTTCATAATGATGAGAAAGGATGCCTATGATGAGACAGGAGGATATGAGAAGATAAAGGGCTCTATATGTGATGACATCGGCATCGTCAGGCTCTTCGTCCAGCAGAAGAAGAAATATGCTTTCCTCGATTTCTCGAAATACTCATCCTGCTACATGTACAGAACAGGTATGGAATCATTCCATGGAATCGAACGCTCGATTGCAGGAGCAATTCCTCTCCGCCTTATCTCGATAATCCCCATTGCCGTCGTCGTGATACTGCTTCTTCATGCAGCTATCTCTCCTCTCATATCCATCATCCTTCTTGCTGCAAGACCTTCCGGATATGCAATCATGCTGGCAGCAGGAACAGTGCTTTTCATGGCTGCCTGGTATATAGGGTGCAAAAGCACAAGATGGCGTAAGCGTGTCTCGATATCGAGTCCTCTCACAATGCTTCTTATCATATTGATGTATCTGGACAGTTTCATTCGCAGCATCTCGGGAAAGGGATTTGAATGGAAAGGGAGAATCATCCACTAACCGACAATATTGGCAAAATCTGTTGATATCTAGATTAATTATGTTATTATTCAATAGTAAACTCATTGGGAGGTGGAATAATGTCAGTTCATGAAGAGCTTCTCTCACAGTTTGAAACCTATGTTGCTGAGAGCAACAGATTCGAAACCAAAGGAGTGAAAGCTTCAGCGGCAAGAGCTAGGAAGGCACTTGCGGAAATCTCTAAGCTCTGTAAGGAAAGAAGAAAGGAAATACAAGAATCCAAGGTAGCTGAGAACTCCTGATTAAACCTGTGTATCTCATTCTTATCTAAACAGTTGGGCGGTCATGGACCGTCTTTTTTTTCTTCTAGCCAAGGAAGTGTTCCCCTGCTATTATTAGCCTTGGCCCTGACAATCAGGAGACTTAATGAAAAGGCTGGCATCGCCAGACAGATATTTTATGGAATAAAAGGATCGAAAAAAGAGTGAACGAGCAGAACCTGACAAACAAGTGGTTTATCGAACGCCAGAATGAGACGGAATCTTCAGCAAGAAGCTACCCGAGGAAATTCCCATTTGCTTTGAAAAAAGCCAAGGGATCATGGGTTGAAGACGTGGAAGGCAACAGATACCTGGATTTCCTTTGCGGAGCAGGGACACTGGCACTTGGGCATAATGATGATGAGATAAAGAATGCTCTGATAAACCTCATCTCATCAGATGCTCCGCTGCATACCCTGGATCTCACAACACCGGTAAAGGATGAATTCGTGGAGACAATAATCTCCATCCTGCCTGAAAAGATGCAGAAAAACGTGAAGATACAGTTCTGCTCCCCGTCTGGAACGGATGCAACGGATGCCGCGATAAAGCTCTGCAAGACAGCTACGGGCCGCGGAACAGTCATAGCATTCAGCGGTGGATACCATGGAATGGGACATGGAGCCATGGCTCTGACAGGAAACCTCAATGCAAAGACAAAGGTACAGAACCTGATGCCAGGTGTGCAGTTCATGCCATACCCCTACTCTTACAGATGCCCATTTGGACTTGGCGGAGAGGAGGGAACAAGGGCCGCTTCAGCATATTTTGAAAGAGTGCTCAAGGATCCTGAGAGCGGAATAACGAAGCCTGCTGCCGTGATCATCGAACCAATCCAGGGCGAAGGTGGCGTGATTCCCGCACCTCCTGAATTTCTCAGGACTGTGCGCAGAGTCACAGAAGAACTCGACATTCCTCTGATTGTCGATGAGATCCAGTGCGGAATCGGAAGAAGCGGAGATATGTTCGCTTTCGAGGAAAGCGGCATCATACCCGATGTGATCTTAATGAGCAAGGCAATCGGCGGAAGCCAGCCAATGAGCGTTGTCGTCTATAACAAGTCTCTCGACAAATGGACAGCCGGTGCGCATGCCGGTACATTCAGAGGCAACCAGACTGCAATGGCAGCAGGTACGGTCGTACTCAGGAGGGTCTCTGATCCGGCATTCCTTGCTGAGGTGAGAAGGAAGGGAGAGAAAATCAGGAAAGGTCTGGAGGCCCTTCAGAAGGAAGTGAGGATCATCGGGGATGTAAGAGGCAGAGGTCTGATGCTCGGCATTGAATTCATCAACCCGCTCGGAGAGAAGGACATCATGGGACATCCGGAAGCTTCCGGTACAATTGCCGCAGAGGTGCAGAAAAGATGCTTTGAGAATCATCTGGTGATGGAAAAAGGCGGAAGGAACGGCAGCACAATGAGATGCCTTTGTGCCCTTACCGTGACAGATGATGAGATTGAGACAATGCTTGATATCTTCTCTCGCGTTGTCAGGGAAATAGACAGTGAGATCAGATGAGATTACAGTCCTCTCTCCTGCAGAGGACGTCAAAGCCGTATTCCGCGAGGAGATTGCAGATACAGTCGCTCTCATACTCGATTCCATAAAGGATGAGAGCGCCTTTTCAGGCCTCGATCCCTACAAGCTGAGAAAGGAGATAGAAAGCCTTGAGTTCTTCCCTGAACACGGAGAAGGATGGAAGAGCGTCATACAGCCACTGAGGGACATAATCATTCCAAACATGCTGCGCACATGGTCTCCATCATACATGCCCCACCTTCATTCCCCTGCCCTCATCGAATCGATTGCCGCAGAGCTCATAATCGCGGCATTCAACTCGTCGATGGACAGCTGGGATCAGGGGCCTGCAGCTACAGAGATCGAAGTGCGCACAATAAAGGAACTTACGACGCTCTTCGGGTATGAGAGCGGAGATGGTGTATTCACATCAGGGGGAAGCCAGTCAAACATATCTGCCTGCGTTGCACTCAGGGACCGCTTCATCAAAGAGAGAATGGGCTGGGATGCCAAAGGAAAAGGACTTCCCGATGATTTCAGGAAACTGAGAATCTACACTTCGGAGATATCCCACTTCTCGTTCGACAAAGCCGCGCACATGATGGGACTTGGCTACGATGCGGTCGTGAAGCTTCCAGTCGACGACAAAGAACGCATCGACACGGTACAGGCTGAAAAGATAATCGGCGCCGATGCGGCGAATGGATTCCTTCCATTCCTTATCGTAGCGACAATCGGAACAACCGACTTCGGCAGCATCGACAACGTAGGAGAGCTGAGAAGGATTGCAGACAGGTTCGGCATGTATCTGCATTCCGATGCAGCATATGGATCCGGTGCTGTCCTGTCCTCCTACAGGGAAAGACTTGGGCAACTATCCCTCTCCGATTCAATCACGATAGATTTTCACAAGATGTTCCTTCTTCCAATCAGTGCATCCGCCCTTTTGGTCAAAAACAGCAACACACTCGATGCATTCCAGCTCCACGCAGCCTATCTCAACAGAGAGGAAGATGAGGAGGATGGATACATCAATCTTGTCGGCAAATCGATGCAGACAACAAGGCGCTTTGATGCTCTGAAGGTATATATCTCATTCCATACAAGGGGAAAGGATGGTTACCGGAAGATCATGGATAAAGCAATAAGCAATGCTGCCTATTTCTACAGCAGGATATGCAGCGACGATGCATTCTTCGCCCCTATAGAGCCTGAG
>CASEGX010000110.1 GCA_949287505.1 uncultured Spirochaetales bacterium
CGGGTCGCGCCTTTCATACAAGGAGGCCTCTTGAGGCCGATTTCCGAAAAGAGGGGTGCAGGGGAGAAAATCCCTTGTCTCCCCGCATAAAAGGAATCATATGAGCGATATAGATAAATTCAGAGGAACATAAACAAATATCAGGGATATGTCGCCCGTGCGCCCGTGTGCAGGTTTTATTCGTATGTCCTGAACTGCGGTGGGAACTGGAACTCGAACTCCAACCACGGACTGTTCTACTTCAACGCGAACAACACCTCGTCGAACTCGAACTCGAATTACGGGTCGCGCCTTCTTGCCTAAAGCTGACTACAAACAAAACCATATAAGCATGACGGCATATTCCTCACCCCTTGGTGAAAATCTCAGCACATGGAAACAATGGCTAGTAAGAGATTGAACGTCATTGCAGGCTGACAGAAAGTCACAGAGATGGGCAAGCTTTTGTTGCTTAGATGGTGAAGGAAGCAACGTGCCGAAGAGAGTCGGTAACCTGTACGACAAGATAACAGATGAATCCTTTATAAGAAAAACCGTATTAGCCGCGTGCTATGGACGGCATAAGCGGAAAGATGTTGCCGCAGTGCTGAGCGATATCGATGGCGTTGTAAGCAGGCTTAAGAAGATGCTTACTGACGGTTCATATGTTCCATCAAGATATTCAGAGCTGAGGATATATGATGAATCATCGCAGAAGCACAGGAATATAAAGACCCTTCCATTCTATCCCGATTGTCTTGTGCAATGGCTGATAGTCGAAGCCATGAAGAAGCCAGTGTTTCTTCGCGGAATGGATCACTGGTGCTGCGCCTCGATTCCTGGGCGCGGCGGCAATAGGGTTTACAAAGGAATCAGACACTACATAAGACATCATCACAGGTCGGCAAAGTATGCGCTACAGATGGATGTGCATCACTATTACGACTCGATAAACATAGATAAGCTTATGGATAAGCTACGGAGAAGATGCAAGGACGACAGGATCCTCACTCTTATTGAGCTTGTTACAAGGGCTTCATCAGCAGATGGAAACATAGGCATAGCAATCGGCTACCATCTGAATCAATGGCTGGCTAATTTCTTCCTTGAGGATATAGACAGAACAATCAGGGATTCGGGATTAGCCGGATTCTACTGCCGTTATATGGACAACATGACCATAATCGGAAGCAATAAACGGAAGCTAAGAAAATTAAGGAACCTTGTAGCTGAAAGGCTTTCAGAGATAGGGCTAGAGCTTAAGGATGACTGGCAGATTTTCCCTTTATCATCACGTCCGATACAGGCTGTCGGATATCGGTTCATGAGCAACGGCAAGGTGATATTCAGGAAGAGAAACTGGCTCAAGATGAGACGGCAGATACTCAGGATTGGCAACAAGCTGATGCTGGGCTGGTTTATACCGAAATCACGTGCAAGTGCATTCCTGTCAAGATTCGGGACAATGAGGAAATACGCACCATCAAGAAGGATTTTCATCATGGCAAGGCATATAGATTTCATGGAAGTAAGGAGGATAGCAGCATGAAGCTAGTATTCACAGCACCTATAGAAGACGACTTCGAGGTTGTATTGATTGACGGAGGAAGATGCCGGATAACGTTCTACGAGAACGGAACAGCGGCGCTGAGGGAGGATAATGCAGGAGATGGAGAGCAGAGGACGGAGTATGTATACGATGCCTACTCAATCGAGCGTCCTTACTATCCGATGATATCAACAGACATTGCGAACAATAAGATGGCATGGCTATCAGCCGCGAAAGCCGAGGACGAGAGAAGGACGCCAGTTGACGAGTACCAGCTCAGGGCTGATGTGGATTATCTCAATATCATCACCGGGGCTAGTTCACCATATGGCATCCAGACGCTTGCCCTTGATGACTCAGAGCCTGAATCGGATAAGGACGTACTGGATCTGGCTTACAAGTATTACCCTGCAAGATGGGGTAAGGACAGGCTTCTGGCGCTTCTTGCAATGGGAAAGCTGATACAGTCTGATTTTGATAAGATAGTGGGTAATGATGTTGCGGAATAAGCCCCTGATGTGCTAGAGTCGCATCGGGCGATTCCTAGCCCTATTTTTCTGTAGCCTTTCTGTCGGTGCGTGGCAGAAGGGCTTTTTTGTCAAGTATCATTTCATTTAAGAATCGCTTATAAAACGTTTAAGATTTGCTAATGATTCATTAATCCCCTATTTAATAGGGTATTTGTTTACTGTTTCCCTCTTCTGCGATAGCATGATTGTATGCTTGAGCTGCTTGAATTCTTCCCACTGAGATATGCGCTTCTGATACCCTTCCTTAACACCGTAGGGTACTTCCTGAAGCACAAGGCATCTCTTCCGAATGAGTTCATTCCTTTCGTGCTTTTTGCCATAGCCTCGGCAGTGAGCGTAGGGGCAAGGTGGCTCAGCGTTCCTGTGCATGCAGGATTCATGTTCTGGTTTGACGTGGTCTTCACATACGGCCTCGTCAATGCGCTGAAACTTACACTCTATGCAATAGGAGGATATGAGGCAGTCCGGGCCGCAAAATTCACCAGCAAGAGAGGGGAGGTACAAAACAAGATGAAGAGAGGATTCATCAGAACGATCATCGGGATTGCAGGAGCTACGCTGATTATAGCTCTTGTAACAGTTGCATTCGGTTCTTCCTTCTTCGGCGTGTTTGCGCATCTTACTGATGCGTGGGCAGGAATCATATTCTACGCGGTTATCGTGGATGCCCTTTGGAAGATAGCAAAGCACCGCGAGAGAATCACCACGGCATACATAATCATGGCTGTTTCGATTCTTCTCTCAGCGATTGCGTTTCTTGTTGCGTCAGCTACAGCAAACAGAATCGTATGCTTTGTCGGCATTGCCCTTACTGCTGTCTTCGGCATCATTGCGGCAATACTCGGATTCATCCCATACGCGAAGGAAAGGAAGAAGATAAGAGAGAGCATCCTCAAGCCATTCAATGAGGATGAATACAGAGCAAGCTGGGTTCGTGTAAGAGACAAGCTTGTACGTCTTCCAGAGGACAAGCAGAGGGAAATCCTCAGAGGCTTCCTATGCTTCTGCCTTGTCGGGGATAACATCTACAACGATGTTGATTTCTCAAGGCCGCTGTTCTCCGTGCAGGACGAGAACGGGCAGGAGCTTGTAATGCCTGTTGCAAAGGCTCAGGCCGCTAATGTCTCTGCAAGCGCTATAGACGAGGCAAGCTCTTATATCGAGACGCTTCTTATCTCGCTTCATAAGCAGGAGGAAAAATAATGTGGAGAGGATTAAGGACTGGTATAAAAGGAATCGGAATTGGATTATTCCTGTTGTTACTTGCGGCATCTCCCTGCTACTCGGCAGCTTCATGGGCGGCTTTTACGTCCGTAAATACGGAAGAGGAGCTTCCTATCGTTACGATAGAGGAGCCAACAGCGGAGGCAGAATCGCAGAACAGTTCCTCTGGGATAGTGCCAGAGACGACATCAGAGACTCTATCGGAATCCTCAGAGGTCTTGCAGACGGAGTCGGAGACTCTGGATCTGGAGCTGAAGGCAACAGCTGAGCTTGTAAGAGAGAACGGAGTCTGGCTCTCTTCGGAGAACAAGACGATGCTTATCGATAAGCTTGAGTCCGCAGACTCTAAGATAGAGACTCTTGAAAAGGCATCTAAAGCAAAGGATACGGAGATAGAACAGCTGAAAGGCGAGCTTGCCGATGCTGAGAAGAGCACAGGCACAAAGGCCTATCTGATGATGGATGGCATTATCGGATTCGATGATCTGATTCCTACATACGGCGTCGGATTGACTGTCGGCACAAGAATCGGAAACCATTTCATGGTAGAGCTCGGTGCTGACTACGGGATAGGGAAGTTCACAGATGGCATGACCATCAGCAAGTTCTCTATGGACAACTTTGAATTCAGAGCCGGTATCGGCTGGATGTTTTAATTGATGGGCAGAGCAATCTGCCCTGGGAGAATAAAATGAAGAAGATTACGGTTATAGCTGCGATTGTTCTTATCATTGCCTGTGTTACAGGCTGTGCTCTGGAGAGGACTGAGACTATTCTCATTGCTTCTCAGAGGGATATGGACACTTTCAGAGAGTATGCAGGTGCATTCGGACATGTAAGGGTTCTCGGCGACATCGACCACATCCTTAAGGGTGAGAAGGTTGACGACGAGCCGGGAGTTACGACTCAGTCCATGGTTGCTGGAGACATCGCATTCAACAGCAATAAGACAGAGCTCACGATTCCTCTTACTCTCACAAAGTATGATTTCGATGGTCATAGGAATCCGGAAGATCCAGAGCCGGAGAAGTATACACGCATTGCTACAGGAACTATCACTCTTGTTCTCAAGGGTGCTGTGAATGCAGAAGGCGTAGGATTTGTTGTTGATTCCTATGTGATGAAGGATGTGGACCTCAACCTTTCGTGTGATGATTCCACATATGTATATCTCGACCTTGAGGACCTGAGATTCAGAGCCGAGGAGCTTACAGGCGATTTCGTTACAGGCAAGTATCAGAGAACTCCGCTTACTGTAACTCTTACGGATGGAAAACCGACAGGTATTGCTGATGTCAATACTCCGAAGTTCGGAAACATCCAGGGCAACTGCTTCCTCAACAATGGTCAGGTGCTCATTGACGCATTGATCTAAGGAACCTCCGAAGATATTCTGGGAGAGGGTGAAAGCCCCCTCCCTTTTCTTATTACTCAGCTTCTTTGATTCTTATATCGTTGATAGCATCCCGTGCCTTGTTTGACAGTCTGAACACCATCATCTCTCCTGTCCTGTGGTCATACTCTGGCCTATAGCTTGTGTGAGCAAGGAGCTCTTCTACATCAACCTCAGAAAGCCCTTCTCCGTCTTTCCTCGTTCTTATGTATGTAGCGAAGAAGTGTCTGAGGCTGTACTGTGTGCGTTCGTTGTAAGGTACTCCTGCACGGTTTGCGGCCTTCCTGAGAATCTTATTGGGAACAGATACAGGGAATATCCCATCATCCATAGAGAACAGGTATTCCTGCGTGTCCGGAATCTCCTTGAGATATCTATCAAGAAGCTCTCTGGTATAGTCAGAGAGGATGCCTACCTTATACGGCTGTCCGGACATGGTTGTCTTGATTGTCTCCTTGACCTTCCTTGTGCGATGGTCCACTGAATGAGTCTGATAGATTCCGGCATCGCAGATTCCATCTCTCCTGACTCCCATAACCTCCGCAGGCCTCCATCCTGTATCAGCCATTATCGAGAAGTACAGAGCCCATCCAAGACCGCTCCAGATGTATATGGCTTCGTCTATGTCAGCAGGGAAGAGCCTTCTCACTTCATCAAGCGTATATGGCTTTCTGGGATTCTCTGTCCTTGAGACAAGCGTCTCTACCGTGTCGCAGGGATTCGCAGTAATCACCTTCTGTCTCTTTAGCTCCTTCATGAGATGCTTCATCGTCTCGTAGATAGCGCACTTCGATGCAGATGCAAGAGGAGTCTTATCCCTGACGGACACAAGCGTTGTATACCAGTCCTCAATCATCACATCGGTTATAGCGGCAGGATTCATGTTCCCGAACTTCGGTCTGATGTAGTTCCTGTAGTTCGACTCCATGGACTTGTAGTGATCGTCCTGATATATCTTGTTGAATCTCTTGTCCTTCTCACGGAGCATGCAGTCGATACCATCCCCGAAGAAGGGATCTCCGTAGTCAGATAATCTGGCATGTTCGGATTTCACGAGGATTCCGCCTTCCGTGAGCTTCTTCTCGGCAAAGCGGGATGCCTCTTCCACATCCCTTGTTCCGGTGCTTATCCAGAGTCCGGGGCGTGAAGAGAACTCAGCCTCAAGGCATCTTCCCTTGCGCTCTCTTAAACGATACATGCCAGATGAATGGGTTAGAATCCCGCCTTTGCGGGTAAACGACAAGCTGTCCATAACAGCCCTCCTTGAATTTAGGTTTTTGGCACATTCAGTGTAATGCCACATTCCGATAGCTTCAATAGGGAAAATGACATTTTGTGCCAGAAAACGATTCTGTCCGAATGCAATTTGCTGTAATAGAAAGATTTACGAAAGTGTGGTTCATCTTTAGGAGGAGAGGAATACGATGAAAAAAGTATTCATAGGAGTGCTTGCAGCGCTTATGCTGTTCGCATTTACTGCTTGTGAGCAGTCTATGCCATCATATAAGCAGGTTGAGTATGTAACTCTTGATCAGACTCAGGAATTCATAAAAGGGCAGCCGCTTTCTGCTGAGGCATTCAGTGTAACAGTTCATTATCTTGATGGTTCCCAGGATGTTTTCCCTGGAGTTGGACGTGTGACATTTGTTGATTCAACAGAGACAACAGCAAAAGTTGTTACTGACGCTGCAGTTGGTGTTTATGCTAAGGCTACGGTCGCAGGAAAGTCTGACATAATTGGAATTGAAGTTGTTGAACCCTCTGCTTTTACGGCAACAGTAACAGCTGCTGCTGTTAAAAGAGATTACACGGGTGCATCGGCTGATGTCGCAAAGCCAGCTGAGGCAACAGCAACTCTAACAATTAGCAATGTTGTTATTACAGGTGGGGAGACTGCTTCTTGGACAGTTGCATCGGACAAGGTTTCCTCGATGATAACAGCTTCTTCTGTCACAATTGAGTCAGAAGAGCAGGTTTCACTTGAACCAGTAACAAAGGAAGTAACACTTACACTTAAGAATACGGGAATCACATATGAGACAACCGTAACTGTAGAGATTGAAGCCGATATAACAAATCCTAACGATCCTAAGTATGAGGCGTCAGTAACACCAGACAATATTGACAAGAGTGAAGTCACAAAACTTGGTGTTGTATGGGTAGCAAACGTTACAGATGCGGATTTTAAGCCGACAGGAGATAACGGTGCTACACCAGCAAAATATGATCTTGATGATGTTGTTACAGGTACAACTGTAAGCACGGAAGTCAAGGTTGGAACAACTGTAGGATATACAATCGTTGGTCTTGCTGATGATATGACAAACAAGCTTCCTGTTGTTCTTACAGCAACAACTGACTATAAGCCAGTCGGAACTTCTACAATTCCAACACAGGCTACAACAGGTGCTAATGTTACAGGTGTCAAGTATAATGGAAGCGAAACTGAAACTGCTCCACTTGCTGCAGAATTCTCTTTCGTACCGGAAAATGCTGCAGGTGAACCTAATTATTCTCTTAGAACAAGCATCAAGCTCAGTGTAACTGTTACTGATGCACTCAAGAGTTCTGCATCTAGTGCAACATTCCATTATAAGGGAGTGAAGGGCTCTGAAGGTACTTGGACTGACGGAACAATTGATATAAAGGACTATCCAAATGGAATTACTCTTCAGGCAGCAGATTTTAATTCCGAACTTGAAAGAGAAAGTGGTCTTTTTGTAAATATCAATGCAAAGTCAATTTACGGTGATAGCCAGATTACATATACAAAGGAAGAACTTGAAGCAAAAGTAAGTTCCACAATCTCTGTATACGTTGAATATGCATATGATGGTGAATTCGGTAAGGTTTCAGGAACTGACGAAGTTTCTATTAGCGTTGTAAATACTGCTACACAGGGTGACTGATTGAGTTTTGCCTGTTCTCGGGGACAGGCACTCGTTCTAGGAGGACGGCATGGAAGAAAGAACAACGTCCCTCCGTCACAGGATTCCTACAGAGAAAAGACAGGAATGCTTGAAACTCTTTGAGCAGGGTTACGGATACAAGAAGACAGCGCAGCTCGCAGGGCTGAATGCTTACACG